>JBEBVY010000026.1:0-25344 GCA_040392505.1 Moheibacter lacus
GCATTGACCAAAAAGGGGAGAAATAAAAGAAAAAATAAAGTCCCTTTTTTCATAAGTAAATATTTAAGTATTTGTGTGTGTGTTTCGTAATTTTAAATCGGTCATCAATTCGTTTTCCCACTACATAAACGATTCTGTCTTCATCATCAACCAACAACCAGGTATTTTCTTTTTCCAATTTTGAATACTTTTCGTCTTTAAAATATTTGCTCAATTTTTTAGAGCCTTTCATCCCAAATGGAAAAAAATGATCCCCTTTTTTTATCTTTCTCAACCGCAAAGGAAATTTGATTTTTTCATAATCCAACACTTCATTGGCCTCAAAATCTTGATCCTCCGATTTCAAAAACCTCAAATATAAAGGTTTTTCAAGTATTTCGTCCTCATTTAGTTGAATTTCATCCTCTAATTCGGAAGGATTTATTTCTGCCAATAAAATCTCTGCGCGGTTGCGGATCATCCTGTGGGATTTTGACCGGATTTCTCCGTTTACCGAATCCATTAATTTCAAAATTTCCTTTGGTTTTTGAAATCCAAAATCCATAAACAAATGATGAATGTAAGATTCAATTGGGTTGAGTTTTTTTAATTGGGCAATGGAAATTGAAATTACATCATTGTTTTTTTTAAATAATTGATTTTTAATGTTTTCCAAATGATTTTGCATCATTTGATTTTCTTCATTGAGAAATTGAATGGATTTTGAAAAATTGTCCAAAAAATGAGGATGAATTTCTTCTAAAACAGGAAAGATTTTATGTCGGATTTTATTTCGGACATAGTCAGATGTTTCATTGGAACTATCTTCCCGCCATTTCAAATTTCGATTTTCCGCATAAGTAAGAATTTCGGCTTTTGAGTAGGAGAGGAGAGGGCGTTTGATTTTGTCGGAATTGATTCCCATCAAACCGTTCAATCCGCTTCCTCTTGAAAGATTGATGAGAAAGGTTTCCAAAGCATCATTCAGATGATGCGCGGTCAATAAATATTCATTTTTCCCCGAAATTAATTCTTCAAACCACTCATACCGCAATGCTCTGGCAGCCATTTGGGTGGAGAAATTACCGGATTTTTTAAATTTTATTATTTCGAATTTTTTACTGAAAAAAGGAATTTTATTTTCAGAACAATAAAGCTGAACAAATTTTTCATCTTCGTCCGATTCTTTTCCCCGCAATTGGAAATTGCAATGTGCCACTGAAAAATTCAGTCGAGACCGGAGCAGCAAATCACAAAGAACCATACTGTCAATGCCGCCGCTTACCGCAACCAACAGTTTGGCGTCTGCCTGAAAATTTAATTTTAAGGAATTCAGTGATTGTTTGGGTTTCATGACGTACCACAAATTTAAACAATAAAAAAAGTGCAAAGAAAACCTTTGCACTTAAATATTTTAATTAACCAAAATTAATTGGTTCTTGGTAAAAATTGGTGCAATTCGAAGTTGAAAATAAAACTTGCATTTCTATAAATATCATTTCGCAACTGTCCACTATAATATATAAAATCTCGTTCAAAAGCCTTTCGCGAAGGAACTATAATGGCTCCCTGAAAATTATACAAATCATTACCTGAAGTCTGTGTAGTTTTAAATTCTTTTAATCCTTCCACAAATCCTTCTATTACGAAATGATTTAGATTTATATCATTTTCAGCCAATTCGTCTGAAATTTTAATGTAATAAAAACTAGGATCCCATATAGCTTCACCTGTAGTATTTATAGTATTTGAATAACCATCAATTCGCCCATATAGAGTCTCGTACGTTTCAACATTTTCTTGATTTGCTCTAAAAAATTTAGAATCATATGAAATCTGGATGCTATCCTGTGTATTATTTGTGATGGATGGTCCCTCTGCGGGTACTCCCGGACGTTTGATGATCCAAACACCTGAATTTAATTTTACGCCCATAGATTTTAAATTTGGATAATCATCATCTGTTTCATCTTCATCATCATATTTTCTGATCAATCCGCGCTCTGTTTCAAAATAGTGATCTTCTAAATACTGAACGATTGCTTCGTCATCTACTTGGTTTTGGTCTTCCTGTGATATCTCATTGTTATCATCATCATTTTTACAAGCTGTAAAAAACAAACCGACAGCCAGAAGACAAATTCCCCATTTTTTCATCATAACTTTGTTATTTGGTTGCGAATTTACAAAAATTAAGTTCCTTAAAATAAATTTAACAATGCGTTTAGATAAATTCCTTTGGTGTGTACGCTATTTTAAGACCCGTAGTTTGGCTGCTGAAGCCATCAAAAAAAACAGGGTGAAAGTAAACGGCGATGTTGCAAAATCTTCCCGGGAAGTTGTTCCTTCAGACAAGATAACCGTTCGTAAAGACCAAATTGATTATCAATTCGAAATTCTACAATTGCCCAAAAGCCGAATGGCGGCCAAATTGGTTTCATTGCACATCGTAGATAAAACCTCAAAAGAGGAATTGGAAAAGTTGGAAATGAGAAGATTGGATCAGGATTATTACAGAGAAAAAGGGGAGGGCAGACCTACCAAAAAAGACCGTCGGGAACTGGATGATTTTATTTCCGGAGAGGAGGAAGATGCAGGATGATTTCCTCTGCGATTTCCTGAGGAGATTTTTCTTTTACATCCAATATGAATTGGGCATTCTCATAAAAATTTCGTCTTTCAAAAAGATGTTTGGCGATGAATTCCGGTAAATCCTCATCGCGAAGATGGGACAATAACGGGCGAATGTGTTTCTCGTTTTCCAGTCTTTTTATCAATTCTTTTGGTGTCATACGGAGATATACAGAAAAGGAGAGTTCATTGATCAACTGCATATTGTCATAATAGGCAGGTGTTCCGCCTCCCAAAGAAATAACCGAATTCTTTTCCGAATTCAATATTTTATTTAATGATTCTCGTTCGTATTTTCGGAATTTAATCTCTCCGTCGCGGAAAAAGATTTCCGAAATCGTTTTTTGGTGTTGGTTTTCGATGAATTGATCCAAATCCACATATTCCCAATTTAAATGTGCAGACAATTCTTTTCCTACGGTTGATTTACCGCTTCCCATGTACCCGATTAATGATATATGCATATATTTTATTCTCTTACAAATTTGCAAAAAAAACTTAGTATCAATGAATTAAATAGGAACTGATAAATATTCTTAAAAAAAGTATCAAAAGGGTTTTGGTTTTTAATTCTTATTTTTATATTTGCACCCCGTTAACGTTATATCAGCGGAAACGAGAGAGACTCGGTAGCTCAGTTGGTAGAGCACAACACTTTTAATGTTGGGGTCCTGGGTTCGAGCCCCAGCCGGGTCACTTAAAGCGAAATTTCATCAGAAGTTTCGCTTTTTTATTTTGGGTAGGGCAGAAACAAAAAAGAGAGCCGTTTGGGCTCTCTTTAATTTTATATTCAGGCATATTAATTCTGAATTTGGAATCGAACTGGAAGTTCAAATACCATGTTTACAGCAGATCCATCCTCCAATTTAGCAGGTTGGATATTTTTTCCACGGCTAGCGAGCCTAGTGGCAATTCTTTGCATAGCTTTTTCAGATTCTTTACCTAAATCTACGTTAATTCCACCACCTCCTGCTTGAAGTGCTTGAACTGAAATGATTTTTCCTGATTTATCAATGACGAACCTAAGTTTGGAAACAGCAAGAGACTCTCCACGGTCTGCCATGGTTTCAGAGAAATCGCTCAATTGATCGGTTAATTCGTTACTTAACTCTTTTGAGAGACATTTCTGCAATTCGACTTTATTTCCTTTGTGTTTTTCACATCCGGGATAAATCGCCATTTCGGCCACCTGACGAGCGGTAAAGTTTCCGACAGGAGCCGGTTTTTTGCCTTCACCGTCACCTTTTGGTTTTTCCGGTTCTGATTTACCTTTGGAAGAACTGGTTTCCTCACCCTCGACATTTTTCAAACCGATGAGTTTGTTCTCCATTTCTTCAACTTTCACGATTGGTTCTTCTTTCACCACATTTTCTTTTGGTTCAGGAATTACAACACGTACTTGGGCAACTTCCGGTTCTGGTTCCGGTTCCGGTTCTGGTTCCGGTTCATCCGGTTTCACTTCCTCGATTTCAGGTTGTGTTACATCTGTCAAATTGATGTCGACAACCGTTTCCACTTTATCTTCCTTTTTCAATACGACATTGTAAAAAATGATCCCAGCGGTAGCAAGACCTATGATCGCAAGGCCGATTAAAAAAGCTTTGGTAAGATTGGAACGTTCGCCCATCCTCAGGTCATAAGCACCGTAATCTTTGAATCGCTTCTCAAATACGATGTCATCCAGTGATTTGTAATTTTCTTGTGACATGACGTTTAGATTTAATTGTTACTACTAGTTCCACTTTTTTCTTCATACACTGCAATTTCGATTGGCGCAATGTCGACGATACCGTATCGCGAGGATTCGGTAATCTCCATTTCATCCAATACGTTGACCAGATTTTCATAGGTCGATTCATCGGTAGGTTTGATGATGACCGTGAAATTATCCGGCTTTGGAGCTCTTTGTCTGGCCGCTAAGATGTCGTTGCGGATTCCTTCTTTTGAATAAGAAGTTTCATGCAACTGATCTACGGTTAACTTTGTTTTGTCTTGTTGATGCCAATACAGTTTTCCTTCACCACCGATGATGATTGAAATTGAATTAGTTAAATCAATTACAGGATCGTCTATTGGGTTATCAATTGGTGGTTGTTTCGGCGGCATATTCAGTCCCATTACATTTGGTTTACTAAAAGTTGTGGTAAACATAAAGAATGTAATCAAAAGGAAACCTAAATCGGCCAACGGGGTCATATCGACTTTCGTGGACTGCTTCTTCGCGCGTACCTTGCCACTATCATCATGCGATTTTACTTCTATATCTGCCATGGCTTAATTTTTAGGTTTTGATTCTGAACTTGTTATCAACTGAAACTTATTAAAGTCTCTTTCTACTAATTGTTTGATCAGGTCACGGAATTCAGGATATTGTGTTTTCACATCTCCTTTAATGGCCAATTTCAGATTTGGATCATGTTCAAAACTAAAATCTACCCAATCAATTAACTGAAGATCAGTACTGTCCATAGGGATTCCCGGAATGGTTGTTTGTTTCTGACCATCATTTAGGTTCAAATATTGTTTCAATGCTCTGATAGGAACAGGAATTTCTGACATTTTCATGAAACTGCTTTTCTCTGCATCGGTAAAGGTCAATCCATATTTCTGTCCCATTTTTTCCAGAACCGGAATTTTATTCTTGTCGTCGATGATACTGAAATAGTATTTTCCGTCATTGTTGATGGTAATACGTATCAAATCTCCGTCTTGAATTTTTGTTTCCGCAACAGAACTAGGGGTTTTTACAGGAACGATGTCCGGCTTTTTAAACTGTGTGGTAAGGATGAAGAATGTAAGCAACAACCAAGCCATATCACTCATAGCCGTCATATCCATGTGGATACCTTGTCTTTTCGGTTTAACTCTTGCCATTTTTCATTTTTTTATTTATCAATCTACTAATTATCCAACGGACTAGCCGTTAATTTGAACTAAAAAAATGAATTAATGGTGGGCAGCAAATGATTGCTGAATGCTCATACCTACTTCATCAATTTTGAAGGTCAAGTCATCAATTTTGCTGGTAATCATGTTGTACACGATAATCGCTATAGCTGATGCCCCAATCCCTGTACCTGTGTTGATAAGTGCTTCTGCAATACCCACTGATAATTTTGCTGCATCCGGAGTTCCTCCACCTTCACCCAAAGCGAAGAAGGCCTTGATCATCCCGATTACGGTACCCATCAAAGCGATTAGCGTACCTACTGATGCAATGGTAGAAATAATGGAAGTGTTTTTTTCCAATGCAGGCATTTCCAAAGTTGTAGCTTCTTCCAAAGTTTTGTTCAATTCGATCAATTTCTGTTCTTTGTTCATCGTATTGTCATTTGAAAGTGCTTTGTAAGTTGTCAAACCTTCACGCACTACATTCCCTACAGAACCTTTCTGTTGGTCACATAATTCCAAAGCATCATTGATTTGGTTTCTGCTTACCAAATCTCTGATATTATCGACAAATTTTGTGATGTTACCTTTTCCGTTAGCTTTTTGAAGAGCAAAATAACGGTCAATCCCAAATACGATTACCATCAAAAAGAAAGACATAAGGAATGGAATGATAACTCCCCCTTTATAAATAATTCCCATAAAGTTTTTTGGGTGTCCAGCATAAGAATCACCTCCTTCAAAGTTGGCCGGTTGACCAAATAATCCGTAAAATACGGCCATGGCTATACCTATTAAGATAATGATTGTAATTGGCGCATTTAAACCCCCTCTTTTTGTTGATCTTCTAGGTTGAAAAGTTTCATTTGTTTCCATTTCCATTTTTAATTTTAATTATCACTAATTTTTATTTACAAGAATGCGAATCTATAATATTATCTTAAATAATCCGATTTTTTCGAATTTTTTTTTTCTCCTTAATTTTAATTTAACACTAATTAATTCGTCTAAAGAAGGAATTATACAAGAATAACAGAAGCGCTTTTTGGTTTTTTATCAAAAACTAAACCACTTTTAATAAAGAGATTATTCTTACTTTCTTCAACCGGCTTAATCGTTAAATTTAAATATATTTACCCATCAGAAATTTCCATCATGAAAGTATATACAAAAACAGGGGATAAGGGAACTACTTCACTTTTTGGGGGAACCAAAGTCGCCAAAGACCACATCCGCATAGATGCTTATGGAACGGTAGATGAATTGAATTCCGCCATAGGGCTGATCAGGAGCTCAAAAATCGATTTGAAATATGATACCCAACTTATTTCCACCCAGAAAAATTTATTTCATATAGGCGCGGAGCTGGCTACTCCGGCAGATAAATTGATTTTAGCAAATGGAAAAAATCGTCTTCCCCATATGATTCAATCTTCCGAAATCGAACAACTCGAAATATGGATAGATGAGATGGAGGAGGAGCTGCCCGCCTTGACCCATTTTATATTACCGGGGGGAAGCATGACTTCATCGCATGCACATCTTTGTCGCTGTATATGCAGAAGAGCGGAACGTATCGCGGTTTCACTTAAAGAGATAGAAGAAATCAGAGAAGAAGTCTTGACTTATTTAAATCGTTTGTCCGATTATTTGTTTGTATTGGCAAGAAAAATAGCGCATGACTCCGGTCATGAAGAAATAAAATGGCTCCCAAATGAGTAGGGTAGCACTCTTTTTAAATGGTCTGGCTCCGACCAAAATCCCTGATTTAAACCAGTTTGAGAAAATATTTTGTACGGATGGAGCATATGACTATTTACGAAAGTTAAACATCGTACCGGATGTGGTAAGCGGAGATTTTGATTCGATTTCAACTGTGGAAATCCCCAAAGAAATTGAAGTAATCCTGACACCTGATCAGAATTATACCGATTTTGAAAAAGCACTTCGGATTATTCATTCTCGAAATTTCAGCGATGTTTATGTTTACGGAAGCAGTGGTATGGAGCATGATCATTTTTTAGGAAATCTAACTTCCGGATTAAAATTTAAGGAACAATTGACCATCGTTTTTTTTGATGATTTCAGTTATTATTTTTTTACTGAAAAATCAATTGTTTTGGATGGTTATTATGGAAGGACAATTTCATTGTATCCGTTTCCGGTGGCAAAAAGCATTAAAACAAAGGGATTAAAATATCCGCTCCATGAAGAAGATTTGGATATAACCCATAGAATCGGCATCCGAAATCAAGCAATAGAAGATAAAGTTGAGATACAATATAAGGAAGGGGAATTGTTATTATTTATCGAATTGGAAGAATAGAAAATAAAAATCCTATTTAACATAATATAAATTATAGGAAAAATTAATATAACCTAAACTAAGTAAATCAATTCTTTTAATTCATTGATTTTTAATGCATTATTGGTTTTGTATAAATTTCCGAATCCATAATTGCAAAATATAAAATCCAAATGATTCTCCGTTGCCGAAAGATAATCAGTCTGCGTATCACCGACATAAACCGTTTCCGAAGTTTCCAAATCATTTCTTTCTAAAACCAATTTTATATTTTCAACTTTCGGCTTTCCGGTTCTTCCAAAACACTCAAAATCAACAAATAAAAATTCAAACCCAAAATAGTCCAAAAAGGTTTCGATATAACCTTCCTGACAATTGCTGACGATAAATAACGCATGATTTTTCTTTAATTCTTTCAAGGTTTCTTCCGCTCCATTGTACAGAATCCCGCCTTTTTCCATCAAATTCCGGTTCTCGTGTTCGAGAATTTCTTCCAGAATTTGATCCCAGATTTCCTGATTACCGTTCGGAAAAATGATCGGAAGAATTTCCGGCAGCAGCAAACCCATAAACTGATTCAAATCTTCTTCTTCCAAAGGTTTTTCCAGCAGATTATACTTTTCCAAAATGGCATTCCACGAATGAATCAAAGTCGTACGCGAATCCCAAAGCGTTCCGTCCAAATCAAAAATTATATTTTTATATTGCAATTTAAATGTTTTTAAATCAACTATTTAATAATTTTATATAAAGTTAATTGTAAAGTAAATATTGGGCTCTTATTTTTTTAAATTTCGCCAAATCTTCCTGCCATGTGGCTTTAATTTCCTTTTCTGAAAGTCCTTCGTCAATTTGTTTTCTCAATTGATCCGTACCGGCCAAAACATCTATCCAATATTTTCCCGATTGTTTGATCCAAAACGATTCTTTTCCTTCATAATGCTGATGCGCTTTAATCAACCACTCCAATTTTATTTCCGACAAAAACGGTAATTCACTCAGATCTTCACCATGACAAATTTCCCCGTTAAATCTTGGGTTTTTCGCTCCTGCATTGGGTTTCGGGGTGAATTTATAAGGCATATTTTTTAAATAAGGGGATCCGTAAACCTGAAAGGGTTTGTCGGTGCCTCTTCCCTCGCTCCCATTGAAAGCTTCAAAAAAGCAAGTGGACGGATATAAATTGATGGATTTATCGTTCGGAAGATTTGGGGACGGCTTTACGGGTAAAGAATATTGCGATTGATGGGTATAGTTTTGCAGTGGAATTACGGTTAAATCCGCCTTTCCTTTATTGGCCAGCCAGCCTTCACCATTGATCATTTGGGCATATTCGCCAATTGTCATTCCATAAACCACCGGCACAGGATGCATACCTACAAAGGATTCATAACCTTTTTTCAAAACCGGTCCGTCAATATAATGTCCGTTGGGATTGGGACGATCCAAGACGATTACCTTCTTTCCGGTTTCGGCAGCGGTTTCCATCACATAATGAAGCGTAGAAATATAAGTATAAAACCTTGCTCCTACATCCTGAATATCAAACAAAATCACATCCAGATCCGCAAATTGTTCCGGAGTGGGTTTTTTATTTTTTCCATAAAGCGAAACGATTGGCAATCTTGTTTTGATATCTTTTCCGGACTTTACGGTTTCTCCGGCATCAGCATCACCCCGGAAACCATGTTCAGGAGAAAATATTTTTTTGATATTTATTTGATTGGCAACTAAAAAATCCACTATGGATTGATTTTCCATAACACCAAGCCATTTGGAAACTAACTTTCCGTTTTCATCATAGTCAGCTCCTGTTTCAATATTTTCAATAATCCCGGTCTGATTGGTCACCACTCCTACTCTTTTCCCTTTTAATTCAGGCAAATAAAGATTGGGTTGTTGTGCGCCGGTTATAATTTCAGTATGCGTAATGAGCGAAACTTCACGCTTATTTTCAATTTTCTTTTCGTTTGGAATTATTTGTCCAAAAGAAGAATTAAAGACTAATAATGCAAATACTGTATATTTGAAAAGTTTTTGATTCATATTTAAAATTTAACTCATTTTGAATTTCACCTGGTGGTTTGCAAAAAAAATTGCGTTCGGTAAAAGTAATAAAAATAACCTTTCTAGTACGATTATCCGTATTGGACAAATAGCGGTTGCCATAGGGATTTTGGTGGCTTTGGTTACGCTTTCTACCGGTATTGGCGCCCGAAAAGGAATCAAACAAAAACTAGCAGATTTTAACGGACATATTACCATAAAACCTTATAACAGTAATCAGTCTTTTAATTCGGATTCGGTTTCTATTCATCAAAATTTCTATCCCAAATTTAGTGCCGTTCCGGAAATCACCCATGTTCAACCATTTGCCGTCAAAGGCGGCATCATCCGCACATCTGACAATTTCAGCGGTATTTTTTTTAAAGGTGTCGGACCTGATTATGATGTCAAAAGATTTGAAACCTATTTGTCAAAAGGAAAATTTCCGAAAATCGAGCAACAAAAAGTGTCCAATGATGTAGTGATTTCGCAAAAAATTGCCAACGAATTGCATTTGGATGTGGACAGTTCTTTTGTCACTTATTTCATTCAGGATTCCGGAAAACCGATTTATCGGCGGTTTCACATCACCGGGATTTTCGTTACAGACATCAAGGATTTTGATGATATTTATGTGATTGGTGATATCAAACAGGTTCAAAGGCTTAACAAATGGGATGAAACTGTGGTAGGCGGATTTGAATTATTCACCAATGACATTGAGAAGTTGGATGAGATTGCCGCCAAAGTAAATAACCAAATTGATTTTCAATTATATGCCCAGTCTGCGACGAGTTCATTTAGTCAGATCAATGATTGGATTGCTATTTTTGATACCAATATTTTTGTCGTTCTATTTATCATGATGGTAGTCGTGGTGATCAACATGATCATGGTTTTATTGATTTTGATTTTAGAAAGGACGCATTCCATAGGATTATTAAAGACGCTGGGTGCTTCCAATTGGAAAATCAGGATGATTTTTATCTACTATGCTGTTTTTATCATGATTCCGGGACTTTTGGTCGGAAATATTTTGGGAATAGGACTTTTATTGATTCAGAAATACTATAAAATTGTCAAATTACCGGCAGAGAATTATTATTTATCTGTCGCACCTGTTTATTTAGATCTCACACAAATTATTTTCTTAAACCTTTCAGCCATAGTGATTTCGGGTGTGGTATTATTGGCTCCGTCTTATTTGATTTCGAAAGTTACTCCCAATCAAGCGATGAAAATCAATTGATATTTTTTTTAGAAGTTATGTTAAAAAAATTAGGTCAAATCTTTTGAATGTACTAATTTTGCATCTGAAAATAGATAGAATTACTATTTTCATTAGGTTTAAGTTGGTTAGGGGGAATACCCTCGTTCAAATTTTGAGCGAGGGTTTCTTCATTTATAAAGGTCTTTTTTTTATTTTTTCCTTATTTGTAACAACTATCTTATTTTTGCATACTTATAAAACAGGAAATTTGAAATCCAAAGAGATAGAATTCACCCAATTAATTGAAAGCAATCAGGGAATTGTGCATAAGGTTTGTCGCATCTACAGCGATAGTCCGGAGGCGCATGAAGATTTGTTTCAAGAGATTGTACTTCAACTTTGGAAATCCTATGATTCGTTTAAAGGGGAAGCAAAATTCAGTACCTGGATGTATAGAGTTGGTTTGAATACCGCCATTACATTGATTCGAAAGAAAAATAAAAACATCGCCACTACTTCCATCGACAGTCAGCATTATTTTGATTTAAAAGCCCATGAATTCGATGAAGAAAAAGAGGAAAGATTAAAAATGTTATACAACTCCATCAAAAAATTAAACGATGTCGAAAGAGCATTGGTTTTGCTTTATTTAGAAGATTTGCCCTATAAAGACATCGCGCAGACTTTGGGGATTTCAGAAGTCAATGCCCGTGTGAAAATGAACCGTGCCAAGGATAAATTAAAAGAAATGATGACCACCACATGAATGAATTAAATCCACATACAAATGACGATTTGGATGATTTGAAATCCTTATGGAAAGAACAATCTGTCCAAAAAAATTATGGAAAGGATGAGATTTTTAAAATGATCCATCGCAAATCCACCAATTCCGTTCAATGGTTGTTTATCATCACCGTTCTCGAACTTATTTTTGGATTGACCATTTCTCTTTGGACGCTTTTTTCAGGTAAACATTTTTATTCGGATCAAACCATCCAGATTGTAGGGGAAGACCTATTCCAACGTATGGAAAATCTTTCTCATCTGGGATTGGTGGGTTCTTTAATTTTATTTGGTATCATGCTTTATTTCTATCGGAAAATATCCTCTTCCCTTTCTGTTCAGGAATTGATATCCACTATTTTGAGATTCCGGAAAATGGTGATGTGGTTCATCATATTTTGGATTATTTTCACCCTGGTCATATTTGTTCCGATTATTATGGAAATGGGCTCCAATATCTATGTCAACACGGCTGTACATGAAAATGAGTCCGTTGAACAAATGAACAAAGCCGCCCAAAAGATGGGTTACATTATGGCCGGAATTAATGTGGTCATTATCCTTCTTTTCTTTGGGCTTTATTATGGTATCATTTATGGTGTTTTTCTACGCAGATTGGGTAAAAACCTGAAAGAATTAAAGAAAATAGAAGAATAATATGTAATTTCGTCGTCTATCTTGAAAAAGTCAAATTTCATATTTGCTTCTTTTTTTTCATTGTTATTTCTGACAGTGATTTTGGTGCAGTCCGCACATCAATTGCATCATTTCTCCGACCATCACAAGCATTCCTATGATTTTTTGGAACACGAACACTGTTCTCATCCGGGGCATATTTCAGAAAATAATCATTGTAAATTATGTGATTTTACCTTTTCACCCATCAGTGAACTGGTAATCTATACAGTTGAAAATCAACCAGAATCTGATTTCATTTTTAAACCTCTGATTTTTGAATATAAAAATGAAATTTCAAACTTTTTAAATTCTTATAAACAACTTCGGGCACCTCCTGTTTATACATAGTTTTTGGATTTTCAGAGCAAAAAACTGCTCCAATCATTCATTTTTTAAACATTACTATGTATATAAAACTTGGGTTATTCCTGTTCCTTACGGGCTGGATAACCACCTTTGCACAATATAAAATATCGGGTACGATTACCGATGAATTTGAGCAGAATTTATCGGATGTACACATTCAAATTCAAAATGGAAACGAATTTTTTTCCGGTTCCGACGGTGAATTCTCCATACAAAATTTAAAAAATGGTAGTTATCAATTGAGATTTGAATTATTTGGATTTTCTCCCAAAGACACTTTGATTCTGCTTTCATCTGATATGACTTTAAACATCAAATTAAAACAGTCCATTCAATATTTGGATGTAGCAAAAATTGAACATTCGGTTTCGCATACAGAAAAAACGATTCCGGTTCATACACTCAATGAATCCATTTTGGAGAGAAACAGCTTAAAATCCTTGGGCGATGTGTTGCAGGAAATTGAAGGTGTTTCCACATTGAAAACAGGAAATTCGATCGTTAAACCGGTTGTCAATGGCCTTCATAGCAGCCGTGTCCCTATAATTGTCAATAATTTGATATTGGAAGACCAGGAATGGGGAGCCGAACATGTGCCCAATATTGATCTCAATTCTGCGACTTCTATTCAGGTAATTAAAGGCGCAAATGCTCTTCAATATAGTGGAAATGCTGTGGGAGGAATTATTTTGATTCAAACAGATCAACCGACTAAAAAGGATACCCTGTTTGGAAAAACTTTGGTGAATTTCAATTCCAATGGCCGCGGAGGCTCCGTGAGTAATTCCATCACCAATTCATTTCAGTCGGGCTGGTTTTGGGATTTGACATTGACCGGAAAATATTTGGGCGATGTAAAAGCGCCGGATTATAATTTATCCAACACCGGAAACCGCGAACAAAATGCGTTTTTTCAAACAGGCTATAAATCGCTTCATAACGGAATTTGGTTTACTTATTCGATGTTCAATTCTCAAACCGGAATTCTAAAAGCTTCGCATATAGGCAGTCTTACGGATTTGGTTCATGCGATCAATCAGCAGGAACCTCATTATATTTCTGATTTTACGTATAATTTGGATCATCCCAAACAGGAAGTTCAACATCATTTGGCCAAAATCAATGCGTTTCAGAGGTTTTCAGATTTCGGAAAATTAAATTTTCAATATGGATTTCAATTCAACAACCGAAAAGAATTTGATATCCGCCGTGGAAATTTTGTAAACACGCCGGCTCTGGATTTGGATTTGATGACGCACTCTGCTCAATTGGATTTTGAATCGGTGAAATTTAATTCGTGGAAACTGAAAACAGGTGTCCAATCCATGTTCCAAATCAACAAACCCAATCCTATGACAAATGTCCGACCCTTGATTCCGGATTATGAACGAACGGATCTAGGGTTTTATGCCATTTCCGAATTTAATCCCAATCCCAGATGGAATCTGAATTTGGGAGCGCGATATGATTTCAGCCGACTGGATGCCAAAAAATATTATTTGAAAAGTCGATGGGAAGAACGCGGATATGACGAAGAGTTTCCGGAATTTGTCATGGGAGATTTTGACAATCAAATTTTGGTTAATCCTGTTTATCAATTTCATAATATTTCGGGTTCATTTGGTGTAAATTATCATCCGCGCCATGATTATGATTTATACTTCAATGCGAGTTATACCATGCGAAACCCCAATCCGGCAGAGCTTTTCAGCGACGGCCTCCACCACTCTATCGCTACCATTGAATTAGGCGATTTGAGTTTGGAACAAGAAAAAGCCTTGAAGTTTTCGTTTACGGCTCAATATCAATCAGATCAATTCAAATGGGATATTTCTCCTTATTTGAACTATATCCGCGATTTTATGTATTTGGTTCCGGAAGGATTGGAATATACCACCCGTGGCGCATTTCCTGTTTGGGGTTATACGCAGGCCGATGCTTTAATTTGGGGTGTGGATGCGGCTGCAAGCTGGAATTACACCCGGAATTTATCGCATAAAATCTCGGCTGCCTATCTGTATGGTCAGGATTTGGGACATGATTTACCGCTGGTCGATATGCCGCCGCTTAATTTCTCCAACAGCATAACCTTTCATTTGGAAAATTGGAATGACCTAGAATTGACCCTGAAAAATCAAAGTTTTTTGACTCAAAACCGATATCCCGATTATAATTTTTATACCGATTTAATGATCAACGGTGAACAAATGGAAACAGAAGTTGACATCAGCACACCGCCAAAAGGATATTCGCTGTTTGACTTTTATGCCCGTTTTGATTTGGGATCGGCTCTGAATAGGGGAAAATCTAAATTCCAAATCGGATTTTCCGTAGAAAACATTTTCAATACTTCCTACAGAAATTATTTAAATCATCAAAGATTTTATTCTGATGAAATAGGTAGGAATTTTAACATTCAACTAAAAATCAATTATTAATTAAAATTAAAACAATGAAAAATTTCATTCAAAATATAGCTTTATTGCTCACATTTTCAGTTCTTTTGAACGCTTGTACCTCTGATGATGATATTCCGATGCTCATCAATGAGGAAGAAGTCATTACCACGGTAATTGCAACTTTTACAAATGTAAACCATACCATAACTTTGACCTCTTATGATGAAGACGGTGATGGTCCGTTAATTCCTGAAATTCTGGTAGATGGAAATTTTATTGCCGGAGAAACTTATATCGGTCATTTGAGATTTGTCAACCAATCCATTGTGCCCAATGAAGAAATAACGGAGGAAATTCTGGAAGAAGGAGATGAACATCAGATATTTTATCAGCAAAATGCTTTGGGGACTTTTACCTATACGGATCAAGATGACAACGGAAACCCGATTGGTTTGAGCTTTACATATACAGCCAATTCTGCTCCTGTTTCCGGAAATTTAACGGTTACTTTAGTTCATGAACCCGATAAATTTGCGGAAGGTGTTGCAGACGGAAATCCTCAAAATGCAGGCGGAAGCACGGATGCACAAGTGGTTTTTCCTATCATAATTGAATAATTAAAATTTGAAATCCTGGTTGATGTGAAAATTAATCAGGATTTTTTATTTTCAATCCTTTTAATATTTTCATAAACTTGCATCATTATAAACAAACATTCCTTTGAAATGATAGCAATTGCAGATAGTGGCTCGACCAAAACAGATTGGGTGATTTTAAATGATGATTTCAGCGAAAATTTCCGGACCAACACCATAGGATTTAACCCCTATCACATTGATTCAGTATCAATTGAAGCCGAAATCAACAAAAATGATGATTTAAAAGCTATCGCGGACCAAATCACAAATGTTTATTTTTACGGAGCCGGTTGTTCGGCCGATTTTCTCAGAGAAATTGTCAAAATCGGATTCAAAAACTTTTTTTCCCAAGCGGATATTCTTGTGGATCACGATTTGCTGGCCGCTTGTTATGCTGTTTACAGAGGAACACCGGCGATTGTTTGCATTTTAGGAACCGGTTCCAATGCTTGTTATTTTGATGGAAAAGAAGTGAAAGAAGCCACTCCTTCCCTCGCCTATATTTTGGGAGACGAAGGAAGCGGAAGTTATATGGGGAAAAAACTTTTACACGCTTATTTTTCCAATAAAATGCCCAGACATATTGCCGAAAAATTCCATCAGACTTATAACCTGACCATCAGCGAATTGAATATAAATGTTTACCAAAAACCATTGGCAAATGCTTATTTGGCATCTTACAGTAAATTCGTGTATGAAAATAAAGAAGAACCTTTCATCCAGAATCTGATTTATACTTCCATGGCTGCGTTTTTTGAGAATCAGGTTTTACCCAATCAGGAAGCGCGATTCTCCGAAGTTAATTTCATTGGCTCAGTTGCCCATTATTACGAGGACATAATCCGCACAGTTGCTGCCAATTATCATCTAGAGGTTGGGCACATCGTCAGAAAACCCATCGATAATTTAGTGGATTATCATAAAAAATATATTCTTTCGAAATGAATCAGCAAGAAATCGTAGTTATTTCCTACAACACGCCACACCGCAAAACCCAGGATGTTTTATTTCAACTGAAAGCAAAAGGATATCAGAACGTTACGGTTTTGGCTTTGCCATTTGTCATTCGAGAGAATCCTTTCAAACCGATTTATGCACACCGTCCTTCTTATGCGATTGATGTAATGCCGGGGATTTTATGTGAGCGACTTCATTTCCGTTTTAAAGAAATACAAGCGGACGAAATAAATGCTTATCTGAATCAGCACAATGCCGATTTTGTCATGATTGCCGGAGCCGGATTGCTTCCTGACGAATTGGTTGAAAACCATCAACTGATTAATTCGCATCCGGGTTGGTTGCCAAAAGTGCGCGGACTGGACTCTCTGAAATGGGCGATTCATAATCAGCAACCGCTGGGTGTGACTTGTCATTTTGTGGATTCGGAAGCCGATGCGGGTTTCCTGATAGAACAACGAGAAGTTCCGGTTTATGCCAACGATACTTTTCATTCGGTTGCTTATCGTCAGTATGAAATTGAAATCGATATGTTGATCAGTTCAATCGAAGTTATTCCTTCAAGAACCGAATTTCCTTCGTTAAGCACTACTGAATTTGAAGCGACACGCCGCATGCCTAAATCGGTTGAAGAAAATTTAATGGATGATTTTGAAGTTTACAAAAGTAAATTCACAAGTTAATCACCTCATTTCCAGCACTTCTCTGACTGCCATTCGTTGATTTTCAATCAGATTTCCTCTGAAACCTATCTCCTCTCCTACTTTGAATTCCCTGTATTGAGCAGCGTTTTCTCCAAGATTTGGGATGCTGATAACGGCCGTGTATTCGATGCCTTTGTTGTTGGTCAGGACTACGGTTTGCCCATCTTTTTCCTGTGTAACACTGGAAATCGTACCGGTGATAGTTGTAATTCCTTCTGTCCAGACTTGGCTTTCAGACGTAGTTGTTTCAGTTGTCTCGGCATTTTGCTTGTTGGCTTCACAGGAAAAATTGAAGAAAATAAAGGAAGCCATAATGCTGATGTATAACGAGAATTTCATAATTCTAAGATTTTAAGTTAAACGAATTTAAAGTATTTTATTCAAAAATTTCTCCAAAACTGTAACAACTAAGATTTACCTTTCGTCTTTAATACGGAAACTGCTTAGCAAACTTTGAAAATATTTCAGCTAAATAACGACCATCAACTATTGAAACAATGTCAGAAGGGCCACCAACAAGCCCAAATGACTTTGTACAAAAAATATGCGCATGCCATGTACCAAGTGAGCCGAAATATCATAAAAGACGAGATGAGAGCGGAAGAAGCGATGCAGGATGCTTTTCTGGCTGCTTTTGAAAAGTTGGATGAATTCCAAGGTGAAGTTACCTTCGGTGCTTGGTTAAAGAAAATCGTGGTCAACAAATCATTGGATTACTTAAAAAAAGACAAGATGTATCTCAATACGGAACCTTCAGATAATTTGTCGATTTTGGATGAATCAGAAGAAATTGATTTATCCGAAAAAATTGAAGAAGTTAAAAAAGCCATGAGTGCATTGCCGGAAAATTATCGGATTATCCTTTCGCTTTATTATCTGGAAGGATATGATTATGAAGAGATTTCAGAAATATTAGATCTGAGTTATGCAAATTCAAGAGTAATGCTTAACCGAGCTAAAAATAAATTAATTACGCTTTTAAATTAAAGTAATGATGGAAGATAAATGGAAACATATTTTTAACCAGAATAAGGATAGGATTCAAGAAGAATTTTCACTTCCCGTTGGACATGAAAAGCGGTTTTTGGATAAGTTAAATCAACAAAACCAGAAAACGCAGACATCCAATTTCAACTATTGGAAAGTAGCGGCAGTGTTGATTCCTTTGTTGATGTTATCTGTTTATTTCTGGACGGAATTCAGAACGGAGCCTCTTCTCGACTCCAACACTACGCTTGCGGCCTATTCGCCTGAATTGGGTGAAGCCGAAAACTATCTTTCCTATTTGGTAGAAATGAATGTCAAACAGATTAAATCCATGGAAACGGCTGAAAATCAGGAATTAGTTGATAACTCCTTGTCCAAATTGGATTTACTTCAAAAAGATTATAACCGATTATTGCTCGATTTAAAAGAAAGCGGTGGAAATCCGCAAGTGATGAAATCCGTTCTGATGAATTTGCAGCTGCAGGTGAAAGTTCTGGAACAAGTTTTAGACCATATGAACAGCATACAAGAATTCAAAAACAACAACAATGAAACCTTATTTTAATCTCTTCCTGATTTGGATTTTAGCGAGCCAATTTTCAATCGCTTCTGAAAATCCACTTATTGTCGAAACCAAAACCATCGACAAAACCTTTACCGTAAATCCCAATGCCGAATTGCGGATCAATAATAAATACGGCAATTTGAACTTGACCACATGGGATAAAAACCAAATAGAATTTCACATCGAAATAAAAGTGGACGGTAAAAATGCTGAAAAAGTAAAGGAACGAATTAGCGGAATCAATATAGAATTTAACGCCAATTCGGGAGTCGTTTCGGCAGAAACCATCATCAAAAGCATTCGGAACAGCAATAATATCAACATTACGATTAATTATTTCGTAAAACTTCCCAAAACCAATTCCATCGCTTTAACAAACAAGTACGGAAACATTTCTCTTGATGCTCTGAAAGGGAGTTCTGCTATCAATCTGAGTTATGGAAATCTGAATCTCGGAAAGCTGGAAAATGCTTTGAATACGTTTGATTTGGATTATGTGACCTCTGCTCGAATTGATTTTCTAAAATCGGCCAATATTATGATGGATTACAGCAAAATAAACATCGGCCAATCAGAAATCATCAATTTAAATGCTGATTACAGCGATGCTAATTTTGGCAAAATTGAAGATCTGGTAAACGACATGGATTATGGAAACCTTTATGTCGAGTCTGCCGAAACGATTTCCAGTGTGGCGGATTATTCTAACATAAAAGTGGGAAATATTCAGAAAAGCTTTGTAGCATCTGGCAGTTATGGTTCCATCGCCATCAGCAACGTCAAAAAGGGATTCAATAAAATTTCGATTGGAGCGGATTATTCTGATATTTCCATCGGGATTGATTCCGGAGCGGATTACACCTTTACCGGCAATTTCAAGTACGGAGGACTTCAATTTCCTTCTCATTTAAAAATGACCAAACAAATCGAAAAAAGCACTTCGAAATCTTATGTAGGCCAAGCCGGGAAAGGAACGGCAGAAGTTTTGATCAACATGAATTATGGCAGTGCAAAAATTAAATAATCCTAAAAAAATATTCAAATGAAAACGATTACACTTATCATCATTTTTTCAATCTCCCTTATTTCCTGTGCGCAGGACGGAGTTAGAGGAAACGGAAACAGAATTACGGAAAACCGTACTGTCAGTTCAAAATTCAACAAAGTTGAATCAGCAGGAGCTTTTGAAGTGATCATCAATGAAGGACCTCAAAACGGAAAAATAAAGTTGGAAGGAGATTCCAATATTCTGGACAAAATCGAAGTAAAAGTCGAAGATAATACCTTGATAATCAAACAGAAAAATGGATTTAATTTTTCTCTTAATTCAGGAAGCGTTACCATTAGTTTTCAAGCCAAAAACCTTCAATCCATCGGACTATCGGGCTCCGGAAGCATCACGGCAAAAGGAACTCAAAATGTAGATGATTTTGATGTGGCACTAAGCGGTTCAGGCGATATCGATGTTAAAGTTTCAGCCAAACATGTATCCACCGCAATTTCAGGATCGGGCAACATTCATGTGACTGGTAAATCCAATTCTTTTGAAGCCGGAATCTCAGGTTCGGGAGATGTAAATGCTTTTAACCTAAAAACCCAAAGTTCGGATATCGGAATTTCAGGTTCAGGAAATGTTGAGATTACCACTGACGGTGAGTTGACAGGTGCGATCGCCGGTTCCGGAGATATCTATTATAAAGGAAATCCGTCCTCGGTAAAAGTGACTTCAGGTGGTTCCGGTGACGTGATCGATTCCAATTAAATTTCATATCCCAAATAATTTTGTACTTCTCAAAACCCTGTTAAATTTTTAACGGGGTTTTTGAATCTGCCATAATTTCCATTTAATTTATCCTTAATTTTACACCAATAATTTTATCCAAATGAACGAGAAATTAGAAGAATTGGAAAGCAGATTTCGGTATGCGGATCAATTAATTGCCGACAACGAATTGGAAGAAGCCAAAGCATTGTTATTCAGTATAATTGAAGAAGAACCCCGTTTTGGAAAAGCATATAACCACATAGGATGGATTTACGAAACCAAAGAAAAACGGTATCGAGAAGCCGAGGATTTATACAAACAAGCCATGGAATTCACGCCCGATTATCCGGCACCATTTATCAATTATCTTTATTTATTGAACACCGAATTAAGAGGTGCTGAAGCAGAAGCTCATATCTTAAAAGCAAAAGATGTATTGGGAATCAATAAGATATCTCTCTGGACGGAATGGGCTTATATGTTGGAATATACCGGACGTTTTGAAGAAGCGATCGAAAAATACAAGGAAATCATCCCGATGCAAAATAATCTGGAAAAATTGGATCAATTAAAATCGGATATAGAGCGCGTTCGAAAAAAAACCGAAATGCTGAAACTCTAAATCATCGTTTAAAACTAAAGACCTCAGCTCTTTCATCTTTTTTGCCGGAAAGCTGTTTGGCAATGATCTGAGCCGCAATCATGCTGAATGTAATGCCGTTACCACCGTATCCCAACGCAAAAAACATTCGATCCTTTCCCGGCCAGGTGCCGATATACGGCAAACCGTCTTCCGTTGAACTAAAGGTTCCGCACCAGGCCATATCTACCTCAAACGGAATCCCGGGATAGATTTTTTTGAATTGATCTTCCAGTTTTTTAGTTTTTTCCCGCAACAAATCATCTCGTTTCACCGGGTCTTGGAAATCTTCATCTTCACCTCCTATCATCATCCGGTTATCCGTTGTCGTCCGCATATAAAAATAAGGGTCTTTGGTATTCCAAATTAAGCTTCGCTCCGGCCATAACTCTTTTTCATCCACCGGATTAGAAATCAAAACATAGGTCGAAAGCAGTTTCATAACGTTTTTCGGAAGAAATTGCCCTGCCTCAAAACCGGCAGCGATAACGACGTATTTACATTGAATTTTATGGTCGTTTTGAGTGCGTAATTCATATCCGTTTTTGACTTCTTTCCATTGGACAATTTTAGTATGCGAGAACAAATCGAGTTCTTTTTTTCCCAAATGATGTTTCAATAAACCCGTTGCGGCCGAATAACTATCCATCATAGCCGCTTCATTATTCTTTAAAGCTGCCGGAGCTTGGATTTTATGTTGTTTGTACAATTCTTTTTCGTTTAAAAATTCCACCGGCAAACCATGCTTTTTACGGATATCAAATTCATCTTCGAGTAATTTGACATCTTTTTTGTAAGAAGCCAGCCAAATGCTCGATAAATTTTTGAAATCCGCATCCACTTTGGATTCTTTTAATACTTTTTCGATATCTTTTATAGATTTCAAACTCGCTTGATAAGCTCTTGCGGCAAAGTCTTCTCCTACTTTCTCTTTCATTTTACACAGCGGAACATCGATTTCATATTGCAACTGAGCTGTACTGGCAGCCGTGCTTCCCGTCGCAATCGTTCGTTTGTCAAACACCGCGCATTTGATTCCGGCTTTGCATAATTCATGCGCAACCAAAGAGCCTGTAATCCCCGAACCGATGATCACAACATCTGTTTTATAATTTTTTTTAAGCGGATGATAATAATTAAAAAGCGGATTTTTAATAATCCAATACGGTAATCCCGAATGCAAATCCATAAAATTGATTTTAAACTAAATTTAGCCAATTCCATGAAACAAAAAACCCCAAAGCATTTAAACTTTGAGGTTCGGTCTTCTATATTTTTTATAATTAATTCTTCGAAATGACAATTGTTTTAATGTTTACAAATTCCCGGATTCCTTCTTCTGATAGCTCTCTTCCAAATCCTGATTTCTTTACACCGCCAAACGGAAGTTTCGGGTCGGAACGCACCAGTTCGTTAAAAAATACGGCTCCTTCTTCAAATAGATGAATTTTATTTTTGTATAATTCTACATTATTTGTACAAATGGAAACTCCTAACCCAAAGGTTGTTAGATTACTTAATTGAACAGCTTCTTCAAATGATTTAATTTTCAGGATTACTGCAACCGGCCCAAAAGTTTCTTCTTTGAAAACAGGCATTTGCGATGTAATTTCTGTTAAAACTGTAGGTTCATAAAAAGCATCTTTTCGTTTTCCTCCGGTGATGATTTTAGCGCCCATTTTTATGGACTCATTGACTTGTTGTTCTAATTCTTCTGCTAAATCCACTCTTGCCAGCGGCCCGATTTCAGTTGTTTCGTCAAATGGATCACCCATTTTCAGCGCTTTTACTTTTTGGGTAAATCTTTCCAGAAATTCATCATAAATTCCTTCTTGCACCAGAAAACGCTTAGCGGCAATACAACTTTGGCCTGCATTTCGGTAACGTGCATTGATTGCTTTATCCAAAATCAAATCCAAATCAGCATCGTCCAAAACGATAAAGGCATTGCTCCCACCCAGCTCCAGAACTGATTTTTTAATTTCTTTTCCGGCAATTGAGGCTACCGACGAACCTGCTTTTTCGCTTCCAGTTAACGAAACAGCTTTGATAAAAGGATGCTCGATGATTTTTTGGATGTCTTTGCTTTCCAAAGGAATATTAAAATAAGTACCGGCTTCAAATCCAGCTTCCGTAAATATATCTTCAATTAATTGAGCTGATTTGGGTACGTTGCTCGCGTGTTTTAAAACGATGGTGTTTCCGGCCAATATCGTAGGAATTGCAAATCGAAATGCCTGCCAGAAAGGAAAATTCCATGGCATCACTCCCAAAATCACACCCATCGGTTCATATCGGACGATTGCATCGTATCGGTCGGTTGAATAAGTTCTGTCTTTTAAGAATTCTTCTACATGATCTGTGTAAAATTCGCAGTTCAAAGCTGATTTCTCAATTTCTGCAATCGACTCAAAAACGGGTTTTCCCATTTCTTCTGAAATTACATTTGCCAATTCTTTTTTTCTTTCCAAAAGGATTTCCCCGACTTTTTTTATTTTGTCTATGGGTCTTTTTTGAAAGTTTTCCTTGTTTTTTAAAAACAAATTATGTGCAAGATCAACTTTATGGATGGCTTGTTCTATACTTATATGGGATTCAGACATAATTTAAATAACGGGGTGATTTTTCATTTTGTTCAAATAAGAACCGAGTGGGATTTCCGGATAGAGTTCATCATAACGCATGACCCGGTTCACTTCCACTCTCAAATTGATATAAGTCCGGTCAATTTCACTGTGGTGAACCAAACCGGCCGCAGAGATCAGTTCTCCAAAACTTTTCATCGTGTTTTTATGAAAATTATAGGTTCTCTTGGCTTTATCTTCAACATCCAATCCTTTCATCAATTCAGGATTTTGGGTTGCAACACCGGTCGGACAAGTATTTACGTTACATTGTAATGCTTGAATACAGCCGACTGCCAACATCATGGCCCTTGCACTGCTGCACAAATCTGCTCCTATGGCCAATGCTCTTGCGATATGAAAACTACTGATGATCTTTCCGGAAGCGATTACTTTTATATCTTCTTTTAAATCATATCCTCTTAATGTATCTACGGCAAATGCCAAACCATCTAACATGGGCATACCCAGGGAATTGGAGAATTCAACAGGAGCAGCACCCGTTCCTCCTTCTCCACCGTCAATGGTAATGAAATCAGGTCTTAAACCTGTTTTTATCATAGCTTCACAAATATCGTTGAACTCCTCTTTTCGGCCGATACACATTTTAAATCCTATGGGTTTTCCGCCCGATAATTCCCGCATTTGCTGAATCAATCTGAGCAGTCCTTCTGCATCTTTAAAAGCAGAATGCGAAGGCGGTGAGTCCACTTCGGTATGAGGTTTAACGCCACGTATAGCAGCAATTTCAGGTGTATTTTTACTTGCCGGAAGAATCCCTCCATGCCCGGGTTTGGCACCTTGTGAGATCTTCAATTCGATCATTTTGATGTTGGGATGTTTGGAAGTAACTTCAAATTTTTCAGGTGAAAATTTTCCGTTCTCTGCACGACATCCAAAATATCCGGTTCCTACCTGCCAAATCAAATCACCACCTTCTTGTAAATGATAAGGGCTCACCCCTCCTTCTCCGGTATTATGCGCAAATCTTCCCAGTTTGGCTCCTTTATTCAATGCTATCACTGCATTTTTGCTCAATGAACCAAAACTCATGGCGGAAATATTCAAAATACTCGCTGAATAAGGTTGGGTACAGAATTCGCCCCCAATCATGATCCTTGGATCTTCGTCCACTTTTACTTTTCCGGCATACATGGAATGATTCATCCACTCAT
>JBEBVY010000027.1:0-24223 GCA_040392505.1 Moheibacter lacus
AAAAAAGGAAACGTCATCGAATGCATAGATGCAGAATCCATTTATGATGTGCCTTTATTGCTTCATGGACAGAAATTTGACGAAGTGGTTTTGGAGACTTTGGATTTGCCGACGTCCCAGGAACCTGAATTGGAAAAATGGAAAAATTTCTTAAACAGACATAAAAACCCTTCCCATCAAGTCGAAATCGCTTTGGTCGGAAAATATACTTCCTTGCAAGATTCTTATAAATCCATTTCAGAAGCCTTGACTCATGCCGGAGCAGCGACGGATACAGGTGTGAAAATCCGCTGGGTTTATTCGGGTGACTTAACAGAAGAAAACATAGGAGAAAAATTAAAAGGAATCGACGGCGTTTTAATTGCACCCGGATTTGGTGACAGAGGAATCGAAGGGAAAGTCATCGCCGCCAACTATGCGCGCAGAAATAAAATCCCCACTTTTGGGATTTGCCTCGGTATGCAGATCATGGTAATCGAATTTGCCCGAAATGTATTGGGGCTGGAAAATGCCGATACCTCAGAAATCAATTCCCATACGGAACATCCGGTTATCAACCTGATGGAAGGACAAAAAAATGTCACCCATAAAGGCGGAACCATGCGTTTGGGAAATTGGAAATGTCAGTTGGATCCTTCTTCCCAGACTTATGAAATTTATGGAGAAGAATTAATCCAGGAAAGACATCGTCACCGTTACGAATTTAACAACGATTATCTCGATAATTTTGTAAACGAACAATTTATGCCGGTTGGAAAAAATCCGGATACCGGACTCGTCGAGATTTTAGAATATAAAAACTTACCATTTTACATAGGCGTTCAATTTCACCCCGAATACAGAAGTACGGTTGCCAATCCGCATCCGCTATTTGTGAAATTTATAGAAGTCGCCTTAATGCAAAAACAAAATGAACTGATTCATGCAACAAGAAAAAAGATTTGATAAAAACACCTTGGTTGCTTTCATCTTGATGGGAGCGCTTTTATTGGGTTATTTTTATCTCAATCAACCCTCAAAAGAAGAATTAAAGGAGAGAGAAAGGCAGGAACAATTAGCCAAAGAAACCGCCGAAAAGACAACAGATAGTTTGGCTGTAAATCAAGCGCAGGATTCCTTAAGCATTCAAAAGGATTCTGCTATTGTTTTGACTGAGGCAAAAGACTTTGAAACGGAAAATGAAAAATTCAAAGTGAAATTTTCCGGAAAAGGAGGTGGTATCTCCCAATTATTATTAAAAGAATTTTCTGCTTTTGACGCCAATTCAGCCGACAATAAACAACCGCTTTATTTGATCAAAGACGGAAATAACGTTTTTAACCTGAAGTTTAAAGACAAATCGGGAAGAGAAATCAATACTTCCGGTCTTGCCTTTTTACCTTCAGTTCAGAAAATGGATTCTACGACCATCGTGACCATGACGGCTCCGGTAGGAGGTGGAAAAATCAGTTATGTTTATACCATCCGGACGAATTATACCGTCGGATTTGAAGTAAAATCGGAAGGCATACACCAATTGACAAATGATAAAAATTTAGAAATCAATTGGAACCTGAAATCTTCTTCCATCGAAAAAGGAAAACAACAGGAACAATATTGGGCTCAGACTTATTATCGTTTCAAAGGGACCGATGATGTGGAATATGAATTATTTGGTGGGGACGAATGGGATGAAAAAGAAAGCATTGACTGGATCGCTTTTAAACAACAATTTTTCTCTTCCATACTATCGTTTGATGAAGGTTTTCAACAACCAAAAGGTGGTTCGGTCGTTATCGATAAAGAAGTTGATCCTTTGCACAGCAAAGACTATCATTTTACGGCCATGATGCCGATTTCTGGAAGCGAATTGAATTATAAAATGCAATGGGATTTTGTTCCTTTGGATTATAAATTATTGGCACACAACCAATACGAAGGCAAAAATTTCGATGAAATCATTCCGTTTGGTTGGGGAATTTTAGGATGGATCAACAAACATTTCTTCTTAAATATTTTCCAATGGTTAGCCAAACTCGGAATGAATTACGGATGGGTGATTTTCCTGATGACCATCGTAGTAAAACTGGTATTGTCACCTGTGATGTACAAACAATATCGCCAAAGTGCGATGATGCGTATTTTACGTCCTGAACTCAACGAAATCAACGAAAAGAACAAAGGGCAAGACAACGCTATGAAACGTCAGCAAGCAACGATGGAACTTTACAGGAAAGCCGGTGTGAATCCGCTTTCAGGATGTATTCCGGCGTTGATTCAGATTCCGATTTTCTATGCATTGTTCCGATTTTTCCCGAATATCATAGACCTGCGCGGACAATCCTTTCTTTGGGCGGAAGATTTAACCGCTTTTGACTCACCGATTTCATTACCGGACTGGGTTCCATTTATGGATGGTCACATCAGTATTTTGGCATTGTCTTACATCATAGCGATGGTGGTTTATTTTAAAGTTTCCGGTTCCATGGAAAGTTTTAACCAACCGCCACAGGAAGGAATGCCGGATATGCGTATGATGAAATGGATGATGTATCTGATGCCTGTATTCTTCTTTGTGTTTTTAAATAGCTATGCTTCAGGTCTTTCCTGGTATTATTTGGTTTCCAACGTCATCAACATCGGAATTGTGATGTTTATTAAAAACGTGATGATCGATGATAAAAAGATCCATGCAAAAATTCAGGAGAATAAAGCCAAGCCTAAAAAGCCAAGCAAATGGGGATCTAAAATGCAACAATTGATGGAGCAGGCACAAGAGGCTCAAAAACAACAGGAAGCACAAAAAAAGAAAAAGAAATAAATCTTACAATATTTGAAAACCGGATTCCAAAAGATTCCGGTTTTTTTTGTTTCCTACACGAGCAGAAATACTATTATCAATTCTAATCCTTACCTTTGATTTCAAATTTTAGGTATGGAAATGGAAAATTTAACAGAGATATTTATTTTGGTAATGCTGGCCATCGTTTTTCTTCAGTCGGGAATGGATAAAATTATGGATTGGAAGGGCAATCTGGGTTGGCTGAAAGGTCATTTTGCCAATTCTCCGATTAAAAATATGGTGCCGTTTTCTTTGTTTATCATTACCATTCTGGAAATCATTTCCGGACTTTCCGCAGTAGTGGGAACGGTCTCGATTTTGTCTTGCGGAGGAACGTTATTTGCGTTGGTCAGCGGTATTTTTTCTGCCGTGACTTTTACTTTGTTATTTTTAGGCCAAAGACTGGCCAAAGAATATGCCGGAGCACAAGGAATTGTTGTCTATATGATTCCAACTTTTTTTCTGATTTATATTTTAATGAATTAAATTTTGGTAACGAACTACGTACATCGAACTTCGTATTTCGTATTTTTATCCCATGATTTCACGCCAGACCATAGATACGATTTTCTCCACCGCTAGGGTAGAAGAAGTAATTGGTGATTTTGTCAACCTAAAACGTTCAGGGAGTAACCTCAAAGGGCTTTCACCGTTTGCTGATGAGAAAACGCCTTCATTTATGGTTTCGCCGGCCAAACAGATTTGGAAAGATTTTTCTTCAGGGAAAGGCGGAAATGTCGTAACATTTTTGATGGAACACGAACAGTTTACCTATCCTGAAGCACTTCGCTGGCTGGCCAAAAAATACAATATAGAAATCGAAGAAGACCGTGAGCAAACCGATGAGCAAAAGGAAGAATTAAAGCTTCGGGAAAGTCTGTACATCGTTTCGGAATTTGCCAACAAATATTTCCAGGAACAACTAAATGAAACAGAAGAAGGACAAAATGTAGGTCTGAGCTACTTTAAGGAAAGAGGATTCACCCCAAAAACCATTGAGAAATTTGAACTAGGTTATTCGCCAATTCAAAAAAATGCATTTACGAATACCGCCGAGAAGAAAGGCTACGGAAAAAACATTCTGGAAGCATCCGGTTTGTCTATTTATAAAGAAAATGAAAATGGAATCGATCGTTTCCGAGAACGGGTAATGTTTCCGATTCACAGTTTTTCCGGACGGGTTTTGGGTTTTGGCGGAAGGATTCTGCGAAATGATGTCAAAGCCGCAAAATACCTGAATTCGCCTGAATCGGAAATTTACCATAAAAGCAAAATCCTTTATGGGATTTTTCAATCCAAACAAGCTATTTTAAAAGAAAACGAATGTTTGCTGGTTGAAGGTTATACAGATGTGATTTCGCTTCATCAGGCCGGAATTGAGAATGTGGTAGCAAGTTCAGGAACTGCTTTGACGCCTGACCAGATTCGCTTGATCAAAAGACTGACACCCAATGTGACCATTTTATATGACGGAGATTCCGCCGGGATCAAAGCTTCATTTCGTGGAATTGACCTGATTCTTGAGCAGGAACTGAATGTGAAAGTGCTTTTATTTCCGGAAGGAGAAGACCCTGATTCTTTTGCGCAAAAACATACTTCAGATGAAATCAAAGCTTACATAGATGAAAAGGCAACGGATTTCATTCGTTTCAAAGCCAGTGTTTTATTGGAGGAAGCAAAAGACAGTCCTGTCAAAAAAGCGGAATTGATTCGGGATATTATACAGAGTATTTCCCTGATCCCCAACTTGATACAGCGTGAATTGTACATCCAGGAAACTGCTAAACTGATGGAAGTTCGGGAGGAAGTTTTGTTCAAAGAATTGAATCAAAATCTACAGCGAAAACAAAAAGAAGTCCGGGAAAAATGGGAATCGCAACTGCCTCCACCCATGGAATTGGTAAAGGAAACAACGGTTACGATCAATCCGAGAGCCATTGTGGAAGAAGAAATCATCCGTCTGATTATGCAATTTGGTGATTTGGTGGTAGAATTAAAAGATGATTCGGGAGAAATGTATGCAACTACGGTCATCGAAGAAATTCTTCATCAGTTTCAAGAAAATGATTTGAAATTGACCAATGAAACTTACCAGTCGATTTTGGAAGATGTAAAACTTGGTTTTGAAAAGGAGGAACTCAGAACGGGCGATTTTTTTGTCAAATTATTTGAAGGAGACGGAAAGACAGAAATCGCTTCAGAAGCGTTGATGGAGAAATATTCCATCAGTGAAAATTGGAAAAATAAATTGAATATCCACATCAAACCAAAAGAAGAAAATATCTCCAAAGACATTACCGATACAATTTTGCGCTACAAGACTTTTTTTCTGGAAGACATCATTAAGGAATATTCAGAAATCCTAAAAGGAGCAGATATCTCAGGTGAAGTACGCAATGAACAATTGGAAAAAATCATGATTCTAAGCGATATGCGTGCGAAAATATTTCGTGCATTGAATCGGGTGATTTAGTTTTTGAGTTGTGCGTTTTGAGTTGGAGAGTTTTGAGTTGGAGTGGTTGAGTGGTTGAGTGGTTGAGTGGTTGAGTGGTTGAGTGGTTGAGTGATTGAATGCTATTCTGAATGAAACGAAGTTCATTCGAAAAATCTAAAAATCCAACTGTATTATCTGCGGAATCCTCCTACGGCGGACAGGTCTGCGGGAGAAATTATTCACAGATCAATCAATCAGACTACAACGAACCGTTTCCTCTACTATTAAAGCGGAAGGAAAATTACGTTTGGCTTTATTCAGGATGGATTGAGCGGCTTCGCGTGATTCAAAATGACCGAGTTTAACTTTATAATCTGGTGAAACATATTCCCAATTGGAAAATTCGCCGGGAAAAAGAGATTTCAGTTCTTTTAATTTCTGTTCGGCATCGCTTCGGTTTTTGCTGTAAAAAACCTGAATGCGGGCACCGTGGCAGAATTCTCTTTTAGGTTCAATTATAGTATTGTCAGCACAAAATTCCTTTTCTTTGGAAACCATCAGTTCTTCCAAAGATTTTTCCCATTCGATGGATAGATTCCCGGACTGGGTGGTGACAACTTGGGTTTGGGCAAAAGTGATTCCGGAAAATAAAAGGGTGATAGCCGCTAATTTAATTTGCATAATCTGAATTTCGATTTCAAACTAAAACGGAAAAAACTATGCCGAAGTATTTTTTAAGAAAAGAATAACGATTTTACACTTCACACTACGTAAATCATACATTCAAATTCATAAATCAAATGGCTTTTCTACACCAAACACGCCATTGTACGGCAAATGCTGAAGGATAAGTCTTTTGAATCCGGCGTAAATCAGAGCTGGCAGACTGACGGGTAAAATAATCTCCCACGAGAATCCTCCAGTCCGGGCTGGCATAAATCAGTTCAGGTGCTAAATTGGGGTGTTGACGTGCAAAATCATTTTTCACTTTATTGGCCGCATCGCGGTCTTTGGTATAGAAAATCTGGATTTTATAACCCATGATTTTTTGTTGGGTTGCACATTTATCAGCCGCTGTTAATTTTTTAGGCGGAACATATACATTCTTTTTGCAAACCTTTTGTTCTTTGCTTTTGACAAGGTCTTCCAAACTTTTGTCGATATCGATGGATACTCTTCCACCGCTTATGGAATCGTTGAAAACCCAGGTAGAAGCCGATTCAGTTTGGGCGAACGCCTGAAATCCTATACATATCAATGCGAAAATCAAATATTTTATCATAAATCCCATTCTCTGAATTAGATTACAAATATATTAGAAGATTGTAATATAGTCGATAGGTAGAGAAAAAAAGATTCGATGGACAACTCGGGATGAAATGAAGAAAAACTTATAGATTGATTTTGTGGCAGTTTGGTTGGTATTTTATTTAGAAACATTTTAAATTAATTAAAATGATAAACTTCATTATCGAAACCTTATGATTTTATTAAGGTTTGAAGCTATTTTTGTCGGGTTAAACGGGAACTTTTAACATTTGTAACCGAACTCAATGTTTAGTAAATGAAGGCACGACCACTTTACAGATTGCAATTTTTGAATTTGGCAATATTCTTAGCCTTATTCTCTTTTTCTTATTCACAGGACGAAATCAAGGGCGACGGCGCAAAGGGATATGAATTATTCCAAGCGAATTGTACGGCCTGTCACCAAGTTGACGGAACTTTAATCGGTCCCGAATTTAGGGGTGTAGTTGACCGTGTGAAGGAAGAGGGAGGCGTTGGAAGAGAATGGCTTCACGCTTGGATCAAGGACAACAAAGCACTTCGCGAATCAGGTGATGCCTACGCCAACAAGGTTTTTGAACAGTACAATCGTCAGGAAATGTTGACATTTCCTTCTTTGAGCGATCAAGATATAGACGATATCCTGACTTATTCGATGGATCCCGACGGAGGGCAAGCTGCTTTCGAAGAGGCAAAAGCTAAAAAGGCGGAAGAAGAAAGACTTAAAAAAGAACAGGCCAAAGCAGGTAGTGGAGGAGGAGTTTCCAGCGGTATCGTGATCGTTGGGTTCTTCATATTATCGGTATTGTTGATTTGGATTTTAGTCCGGTTAAATGCATTGGTGCAATTAACCCGTGCAGAAGAATTAACGCCCGACGAGGAAGAGTCTGCATTTGATTTTGCCGGTTTGATGCAGAAATACGATAAAGTATTTAAAGCTTCGCTGATTTTCTTATTGTTCCTGACATTATTCGGACTTTGGAAATTCTTATTGTACATAGGTGTGGACAAAGGATATGAGCCGGAACAACCGATTTATTTCTCACATCAGGTGCATGCGGGCGTACAGGGAATTGATTGTCAATACTGTCACTCCAGTGCCAAATACGGAAAGGTTTCAGGGATTCCTTCGCCTAATCTTTGTATGAATTGTCATAAAACGATTAAAGAATACAAAGGCGAATACTATGAAGAACATTTGGTAGAAAGCGGAAAATTTGCCAGTGCAGATGAAGTAAAAGCATTCTATACGGGTGAAATCCAGAAAATGTATAAATCCATAGGCTGGGATCCGGCAACCAATTCATATACAGGTGAGCAAAAACCAATTGAATGGGTGCGTATCCATAATATGCCGGACTTCGTATATTTCAGTCACGCTCAACACGTAGTGGCCGGAGAAAAAGCAATCCTGAAAGCAATCGCAGATGGAACTATTCCAAATGCAAAAGAATTGAATCTGCCTGATAATAGCCAGGTTTGTTTTGCCTGTCACGGTGATGTGACCAAAATGGATGAATTAAAAATGGCGAATACATTTATGATGGGATGGTGTATAGAATGTCACCGTACCACAGAAGTGGATATGACCAATGAATACAATAGTCAGTACTATGCTGAGCTGCACGAAAAACTGAAAAAAGAATACGGTGACGGAGCCAAAATTACGGTTGATGCCATCGGTGGTATGGAGTGTGGAAAATGTCATTATTAAAAATTAATTAAGAGGTATAAATGGCTTCTAAGAAAACATATTGGAGAAGTATCGAAGAGTTAAATAATCCAAATTTAACAGAACAATTGGCGTCCAATGAATTTGCTGATGAAGTTCCGGTGGAAGATTTCCTAGGGAACAAGCAAGCAATGGAAGGTACGCAAACTTCGAGACGGGACTTTTTAAAATTATTGGGATTTAGCACGGCTGCCGTTACATTGGCTGCCTGTGAGGCACCCGTAATCAAATCTATCCCTTATGTAGTAAAACCGGATTCTATTACCCCGGGTGTCCCTACTTGGTACGCTTCTACTATTTTTGACGGATACGATTACGCCAACGTTTTGGTGAAAACCAGAGAGGGTCGCCCGATTCGTATCAATACCAATAAATCCGCAAAATATTTCGCAACTACAAATGCGCGTATTCAAGCCTCTGTGTTGTCTTTGTATGATTCAGACAAAGTGCGTGGGCCCTATGTGAAAAGCGGAGAAAGTTTCAAACCTACTTCCTGGGCGAAATTGGATGAAGAAGTAATGGCTAAATTAAAAGCCGTTGGAGATAAAAAAGTAGTGATACTGACTTCTTCCCTGCCAAGCCCGACAACCAAAAAAGTAATAGCAGATTTTAAAACCAAATATCCGACAGCAGAACACATTATCTATGATGCGGTGAATTATTCGCCTGCTTTGGATGCCGCAGAGGAAATCTATGGTCAACGCGTATTGCCTTTTTATGATTTAGAAACAACTGAATTGTTGGTTTCTTTCAATGCCGATTTTCTGGGTGATTATAACGGAGGAAGTGCGGAACACGGTTATGCAAAAGCGAGAAAACCGGGCAAAAATATGTTGCGTCACATCCAAGTGGAAAGTAATTTATCCATGACCGGTGCCAATGCCGATACCCGTTATCCGATGAAACAAACCGATGTGTTGAAAACATTGGCAGAAGTTTATAAAGGATTGACCGGTTCCACTTCAGACAAAGTTGCTGCTGCAATAGTAAAAGAAATCAAAGCCAAAGGAAGCAAAGCAGTTGTATTGGCTGACGGAAACAAAGAAGCATTTGCACTTTGTTTTGCCATCAATCAATTGATCAATTCTGAAGCCGTTTCCAAATCCAAAATACTATTATTAAAAGAATCAAACGATAAAATATTCAACCAGTTTTTGGCAGATGCTAAATCAGGTAAGGTGGGAGCACTATTGATGTTCCAGGCCAATCCGATTTACAACCATCCGAAATCCAGAGACGTGGCTTTTGCTTTCTCTAAAATCGGATTTAAAGTAGCCATGTCTGAAAAATTGGATGAATCCGCTTTTTTAACTGATATCGTTGCCCCGGTTCCGCATGTTTTGGAATCCTGGAATGACGTGAATCCGGCAACCGGAATTTATTCCTTACAACAACCGACGATTCAGCGCATTTTCGAAACAAGACAATTTCAAGATTCATTGTTGACTTGGATGAAAGATGAGGTGAATGCTGAAGCAGTACCAGTCGATGCTTTAAATCAAGATCCAAACAAACTGGAGTTGGTGATGCCCAAAACAACTTATCAGCAACCGGCTACTGAATATTATAAATATCTAAAAGCCAATTGGGAATCTACAATTCTTCCTCAATTGGGATACAGTTTCAATCAGGCATTGTATAACGGTTATAACGAATCCACCGAAACGGCAAGTTTAACTGCTTCCGGAAATGCTGCTGCGGCTGCCGATAAATTGGCGTCAGCAAAAGCATCGGAATGGGAATTACAATTGTACACAAGTTGTGGAATAGGAGACGGTACGCAAGCCAACAATCCTTGGTTGCAGGAATTACCGGATCCGATTACCAGAGCATCTTGGGACAACTATATCATGTTAAACCCAAATGATGCTGCCAAATTCGATATCGAAATCTCTGAAAATGCAAACGTGAAAAACGGACGTATGCAGTTTGACGGAGATTATGTAAATATTACGGCCAATGGTGCGACACTGGAAAATGTTCCGGTATTTATCCAGCCGGGACAAGCCCTCGGAACCGTTGGTTTGTCTTTAGGTTATGGACGAACCAAAGGTGGGAAAGTTTGTAACGAAGTCGGAATCAATGCCTATCCGGTTTATGCTAATGGAAATATGAGTGTTTCCAATGTGAAAATCGAACGTACCAAACAAGGAGATAAACATGAATTTGCTTGTATGCAGATGCAGAATACCTTGATGGGACGTTATGAAATCGCCCGCCAAACAACTTTAGATGATTTCTTAACCAAACCGGTGGAAGAATGGAACGAACCGGCTGTGATGCCAACTTGGAGAGGAACTTCACCTGTAGGAGAAGTTGATATCTGGCGTTCACATGACCGTTCATTTGGGCCCCATTTTAATTTGTCGGTGGACTTAAATGCTTGTACAGGTTGCGGCGCTTGTATCATCGCTTGTCAAGCGGAAAATAATACGGCTGTAGTTGGAAAACAAGAAATGAGAATGTCCCGTGATATGTATTGGTTGAGAATTGACCGATATTATTCGGACGTTACCGATAATACATTGACTCAAAAAGTGGCTTTGGAGGAAGATGATTTGATGGAGAAAGGTCAATATGAACTACTCATCAAACCGGAAGCTGAAAATCCGGATGTGATCTTCCAGCCGATGATGTGTCAGCATTGTAACCATGCGCCTTGTGAAACAGTTTGTCCGGTTGCGGCAACTTCTCACGGACGTCAGGGACAAAACATGATGGCGTATAACCGTTGTGTGGGAACCCGTTACTGTGCAAACAACTGTCCGTATAAAGTGCGTCGTTTCAACTGGTTCAATTATGCTTTGAATGACAAATTCGATTTCAATATGAATGACGATTTGGGACGAATGGTATTGAATCCGGATGTAGTAGTTCGATCAAGAGGGGTAATGGAAAAATGTTCGTTCTGTATTCAGCAGACACAGGCGACAATTTTGAAAGCCAAAACAGAAGGAAGAAGAGTTACTGATGAAGAATTTAAAGATTCAGTAGCATGTGCCTCTGCTTGTGGAACCGGAGCGATGGTATTTGGTGATGTCAATGACGATAGCAGTGAGGTAAAACAATTGAGTGAAGAAAACCGCGTTTACCGTGTGATCGAAGAATTGGGTACAAAACCAAACGTGTTCTATCACGTGAGAGTGAAAAACAGAACAGAGAAGGCTTAAGTTTAATAAGAAATAAGTTAGAAAGAAATATGTCACATTACGAATCACCGGCGAGAGAGCCCTTAATTATTGGACATAAAACTTACCACGATATTACAGTGGACATTGCCCGACCGATTGAACATAAATCGGGAAAATTATGGTGGCTTGCGTTTACGGTAGCATTGGTAACTTTTTTATATGGTTTTGGGTGTATTGCCTATACGATAGGAACAGGTATTGGTGTTTGGGGAATTAACAGAACCATCGGCTGGGCTTGGGATATCACCAACTTCGTATGGTGGGTAGGTATTGGTCACGCCGGAACCTTGATTTCTGCGGTATTGTTATTGTTCCGTCAGAAATGGAGAATGTCCATCAACCGTTCGGCAGAAGCGATGACCATTTTTGCGGTTGTTCAGGCAGCATTATTCCCGGTAATCCACATGGGACGTCCTTGGGTTGGATATTGGGTTTTCCCGGTTCCGAATAATTTCGGTTCTTTCTGGGTAAACTTCAACTCACCGTTACTTTGGGACGTGTTTGCAATCTCGACTTATTTCTCCGTATCGGTAGTATTCTGGTACATGGGATTGATTCCGGATTTTGCGATGATCCGTGACCGTGCAAAGAAACCTTTTTCAAAGAAAATATATGGAATCCTGAGTATGGGATGGGGTGGAAAAGCCAAACACTGGCAAAGACATGAGGAGTTATCCTTGGTTTTGGCAGGTTTGTGTACGCCTCTTGTATTCTCGGTTCACACCATCGTATCCTTTGACTTCGCCACTTCGGTGATTAAAGGATGGCACTCCACAGTTTATCCGCCGTATTTCGTTGCGGGTGCAATTTTCTCAGGGTTTGCCATGGTACAAACCCTTTTGAGCGTCATGCGTAAGGTGATGCATTTGGAAGATTACATCACACGTCAGCATATCGAATTGATGAACATCGTAATCATCGTAACCGGAGGTATGGTTGCGGTAGCTTATGCGACCGAATTCTGGGTAGGATGGTATTCCGGAAGCCGATATGAAGACTTTACGTATTTCTCTCCGGGAGCAGCGGTAGGTCCTTATTGGTGGGCATTCTGGGCGTTGATTGTGTGTAACGTATTGGTTCCGGCATTGCTTTGGTTCCGTAGAATCAGAAGAGATTTCTTTTGGACATTTATCATTTCGATCGTAGTCAATACGGGAATGTGGTTTGAGCGTTTTGACATCATCGTGATCAACTTGTCCCGCGACTATTTGCCGGGCGGTTGGACTATGTTTATGCCAACCTTTGTGGATGTAGGGATCTTCATCGGGACAAACGGATTCTTCTTCGTATTGTTCTTATTGTACGCACGTACATTCCCGGCCATTGCACAAGCGGAATTGAAAACGATTTTGAAATCATCAGGAGAAAGTTATAAAAAACATCATACAGAAGACGATCATCATCATGAGCACTAAAACTATATACGGCCTTTACGGTGACGACGACGATTTATTGAAAGCCATCAAGACTTTCAATAAAGAAGGTATCGCTATTAAAGAAGTTTATACACCCTTTCCGGTTCACGGATTGGACAAAGTATTGGGATTAAAGAAAACAAGAATTTCCGACATTGCGTTTTTCTATGGACTGTATGGAACGACTTTGGCGACGACGATGACCTGGTTTATGATGAATCATGACTGGCCACAGGACATAGGTGGTAAACCTTCCTTTACCTGGTTGGAAAATATGCCGGCATTTGTGCCGATCATGTTTGAGTTGACGGTTTTCTGTGCAGCGCACTTGATGTCATTGACATTTTTGGTTCGAAATAAATTATATCCGGGTGCGAAAGCACAAAATCCGGATCCGAGAACCACGGATGACAAATTTTTAATGGAAATCGAATCCAGTGATGTGGACAAAGTAAAAGAAGCATTTATCAATACCGGAGCAGAAGAAGTAACAGTAAGAGATTTAATACCGGGTTAATTAGAAGTAGAATGAAAAGAGGAATCCTATATTTAGTGTTAATTGGAATTGCATTTTCGCTGAATTCTTGTTCTGACAAGAAACGAAACCCGACCATGGTGTATATGCCCGATATGTATTATCCGGTTGCATATGATCCTTATATGGAGGCAGATTTTGAGTATTGGCCGGAAAGAGATGGAGAGAAATCAAATATTCCTTTATTTGCGGAACACCGAAACATGACGGCACTTTGGCCGGCGGAGGGTTCTGTTGCGAGAACGGATGAACAAATGATTTTACCATGGGAATTAAAAAATACCCTGGAAGATTATAATAAATCAAAAGCAATCACCAGTTCTCCGTTAGATCCGGCGAATCGCAAAAAGGATTTGGAGAGAGGAGAGAAACTATACGGACAGACTTGTGCGGTTTGTCATGGAGAAGCAGGAGACGGACAAGGCTCCATCGTTCAAAGCAAAGCTTATTCCGGAGTACCAACTTATGCCGAAAGAGAAATAACATTAGGCTCTGTTTACCATGTCATCATGTATGGAAAAAATGCGATGGGTCCTTATGCACCGCAATTGATTCCGGCAGACAGATGGAGAGTGGCAGAATATGTAATGAACTTACGTGCTAAAAATTTACAGGCGTCTTCTACAGCTGCTACAACAGCAACAGAAGCTTCTGCTGAATCGACAACTGAAACAACAAATCAACCATAAAGGAAAGAAATATCATGCAGTATACGTTTTCCCCAAGATTGAAAATGACATCGCTAATACTAATCATAGTTGGCGTATTAATTTATGGAATCGGCTTATACTTGAATTTTCAAGACAAAGCAGATACTACTTACATTGAAAATTTGGTAAAAGAGAATCCTCAAGAATTTTACGGAGAATTCCAAACCGCTGAATTTCAAAAACTAAACCATACACCCGAAGCACATGAAGCGCATATGCATCATTTGGAAAACCAATTGGCCAACCGCCCTTGGGCTGCCTTTTTGGTTCCTTCCTATTTGGCGTTGGGAATAGCAGGTGCGGCATTGTTCTTTTTGAGCATTCAATTTGTAGCCAATGCAGGATGGTCGATGGTGGTAACCCGTGTGATGGAAGGAATTTCAAGCTTTATTCCGGTTGGCGGGATTTTAATTTTGATTGTAGTATTAGGTGCAGCCATGCATGGAAACCATTTGTATCACTGGATGGATACGTCCTTGATAGATCCGGCAGGCGATAATTATGATAAATACATTGCAACGAAAGCCAAAATATGGTTGAATGTTCCAAGCTGGTTGATTCGTTCTTTTATTTACATCGCCCTTTGGACTTTCTTTATGTATTGGATCAAAAAGACCACCAAACAATTGGATGATTCCAACGGCGACAGAAAGGTTTTCAGCAAATTATACACCCGTTCGGTTTTATTCGTGGTTGTGTTTGCCTTGACCACTCCGGCTATGGCCTGGGACTGGATTATGTCGCTTGACCCGCACTGGTACTCTACCTTGTTTATGTGGTACGGAATGGTAAGTTATCTGGTATCATCAGTTGCGGCAATGGCCATAATCTCCATTTATTTGAAAAGAAAAGGAGCATTGCCTTTATTTAATGATAACCATCAGCACGACTTGGCTAAATACATGTTCGGATTCAGCTTGTTGTGGACATACCTTTGGTTTGCACAATTTATGCTACAATGGTACGCCAACATTCCGGAAGAAGTTCAGTACTTCCAACAACGTATCTCCCAATACGGTGGTTATTTCTGGATGTTGATGGTCAACTTTGTTGCGGTATTATTAATCATGATCAGTTCCAGCATCAAAAGAAGACCAATGTTGGTTTTTGTGATGGGATTTGTGATTATCGCAGGACATTATTGGGATTTCTACAACCAAATCATGCCGGCTGCAGTAGGAGCATTCCATAATTTTGGATTCCTTGAAATCGGAGCATTATTGTTTGTTAGCGGATTATTTGTGTATGTCGTGATGAATGCCATCAGCAAATTAAACCTGGAACCAAAAGGTCATCCTTACTTCCACGAATCCAAAATTTACGAGTATCCTTATTAAGATTATAGTATAGAAAATATAAAAAAAAGGGGGTTCAGAAATGAGTTCCCTTTTTTATAGCCCTGTTAGGGTTTTAAACCCTAACAGGGCTCTGTAGTTTCAAAACTTTATAACTTAAAACCTCCCAGCTTTACTTCCCAAACAATTTTCGTTTTAGTCCCGAATTTTTTCTCTTTGGGTTCGAAATAAATAATTTGATTGACTTTAAAATCGGTTGTTTTTTCTTTTTGAGAAACAGAAAGTGTATAAGTGTTCTGCCATTGGTTCAAACCCAATTCGCTTGAGGCGGTTTTTGAATGAATGCTGAATTGATAGGATTGTTTTTCAATTTTTGATAAGAATTCTTCCAAATCAATTTTCTTTGGATTTATTTCCGTAAAATCTAAAATTTCGACGTCAGTTTCCACCATTGAAAATATATTTTCCTTTATTTGATTTTTCAATTCCGCATTTGTTTCGGACGAATAAAACGTAAGGTATTCATAAAATTCTTCCAGTTTTTTTTGCGAATTTTCCTGATAAACCTGAATCGATTGAGCTGAAAAATTCGCTTTGATGGATTGGGAATTATTCATTGATTCTTGACCGAAAACCAATCCGGAAAGACCAAATAAAACTGTGATGCTTGTTTTTCTCCAATTCATAACTGTTGAATTCTGATAAAGGTTATTTGTTTTTGATTATTGGTTTCCAAGTTCAGGATTTTCATTTTTTTGGTTTCTGAAGTCGGGACGATCAATTTTCCGGAAAATTCTTTTTTGTTCAGATGTTCCGCGCCCAGATTTTCTTTCAATAAAATAATCACTTCCAAATCATCTGAAAGTATCTTGTTTAACTTTTCTTTTCGGTCTTCCCAGTTTTTCAAATCCGAATGAATGAAGGTTTTTAAAACCAAGGCATAATCTTCCGGTTTTACATAAACCGTTTCTTGGGTTTCTGAAATTTCAATTTCTTTTGTTTCGAAATACGGACTTTCAATCAGGATTTTCTCGTCTTTTTCATCCACTTCAATTTTCGAATCCACTATTTCAACCGGTGTTTTTTTATTTTCCGAAACTTTGTACACCTCAATTTCATCGGAATGAACCGGCTCTCTGGTGAATTCATTTTTGATTTCAACCGTTTTATTTTGGGGTCGAGAATTAAACAAATGAATGCCAAATCCTGTCAAAGGAATGAGTAAAAGTAGAAACAACCATTTTTTAGACTGAGATCTTGTTGAAATTTCATTCGTTTGAATGATTTCAGAGGTAACACCTGGAACCTGATTTTTATAAACGAATTCATTCCAATCAGAAAAACCTGCAAACCTCGAAAAAATATCTAGCATATCTTTTCTGGGAAGTTTTTCATTGGTTTCCGGTTTCAAATGCGTGTAAATCCATTTTTCACTTACATTTTCATTCAGTTGTGTTTCGATTAAATCAATGAGCTGGCGAATGTCTTTGGAACTGAAATTTTTCCAGTCACCCTGAAAATACGGATACGCATTCCGGTAGGTTTCCAAAACCCGTTCTTTCAGTTGTTGAAATGCTTTCTGCTCGTTCATTCTTTCCACTTCAAAATTAGATTTTATACCAAAATCTTTACTGTAAATCTACTGTAAAACTACGGAAAAAGCTTTACAGTGAAAGGAAAGTGATTTCACAGTAATATTTTTTAGAGCTTGGTTTAAACTTGCCCTGTAATTTAAAAATCATAAAAATGAAAACAAGATTGACAATTATTTTGATTCTAATTGGATTAATTAGTTTCGCACAAGAATCCGGAAATGCAAGTTATGGAGGGAATTCATATTCTGTAAATCAAGCTTCAACTCAACAAACCACTTACGGTAATCAGAACGAAATGGTCATAACCATTAAAGGAATTTACAATGAGAAAGCGACTTCAAAATTAGCAGTATTTAGTGTGTTACAATTGGGGAAAACGGCAGAAGAGGCAACGGATTTGATAGATGAGAGAATTAATTTAGTTAAAAACCAACTAAAATCTTTTAAACAGGAAATTGATGTTGTGACAGATATGATTTCATTTGTTCCGGTTTATCAGTTTGAAGAAGAAAAACGAATATTCAATCCTAAAACATACAATGAAAAGCCGTCAGGATTTGAATTGAGAAAAAATTTGATTGTCAAATACGAAGAGACCGACGATTTAAACCAAATTCTTAAGATTTGTGCCCGACAAGAAATTTATGATCTGGCAAAAGTGGATTATGTTTCCGTCAACCATGAAAAAATTCGGGAAGAAATTCAAGCAAAAGCAATGGAAGAGTTCAAGATTTTATTGGGTAATTATTCGAGCATAATGAATGTAGATTTGGCTCAAAAAGAAAAAATTTTACAGGAAGGATATAACATTATTTATCCGATGGAAAGCTATAGAAGTTATCAGGCGTATTCCCAAGCGAGTTTAAATTTAGGAAAAGGAGAAATCGTCAATACTATCACTAAAAATTCTACTCAGTATTACAATGCCATTTTGCCAAAACCTCATGCGTTTGTTATAAATGCCGATATTACAGAACCGACCATGCAATACATTTATGATCTGATAATTACGATTCGTTTGAAAGAAGATTTGTTGCCAAAAAATACGATTCAAAAGAACAATAAATATTTTTTGGTTACACCCAACGGAGATTTAAAAGCATTGGAATTGAATTAATTGTTTTGGAATGAACCTTGTCGGGATTCTGAATCTTGACAAGGTTTTTCTATCTTTCGGGAAATTTAATCCCAATGAAATTCAAATACTTGATTCTTGGTCTTTGTTCTTTACTCATAATTTCCTGTGACGAAAAGAAGGATTCAACCGAAATGGAACGAACCCAAACCCAAAAAATAGACGAGAAATTCGTCGCTTTGGATTTGGCGCAAGCCAACCGATTAGCTTCTTTACCTTTCAAATGTATGCAGGTAGAATTCCCCAATAAAACCGGACAGGTGCTAAGTTCTGCTTCCGATTTAGGTTCGCCAAAAGAATTACATCCGGCATTTTATGGCTGTTTTGACTGGCATTCATCGGTTCATGGACATTGGTCGTTGATAAAGTTATTAAAATATTTTCCCGATTTGAAGAACCGCGAATCCATTATTTCGAAATTAAATCAGAACTTATCAAAAGAAAATATTCAAGCTGAAATCAAGTATTTCAACCGCGAACAGGAATATTCCTACGAGCGGATGTACGGCTGGACCTGGTTGTTGAAGTTACAGGAAGAATTGGACAATTGGAATACGGATGAAGGCAAAGAATGGAGTGAAAACCTTCAGCCTTTGACCGATTTATTAATCGAAAGATATATTGAATTTCTTCCGAAACTGAATTATCCCTTACGCGTCGGAACCCATACCAATTCTGCATTTGGGATGAGCTTTGCCTATGATTATGCGATTCATTCTAAAAACGAAAAACTAAAATCTGTCATAGAAGAAAATGCTAAAAGGCTTTATCTGAAGGATGAAAACTGCCCGATTTCATGGGAACCCGACGGAATGGATTTTTTATCACCCTGTTTGGAAGAAGTAACATTGATGCAGCGGATTTTACCGGAAAATGAATTTTTAAAATGGATGGATTCGTTTTTACCACAATTAAAAAATAAAGATTTCACTATGGAAGTGGGAAAAGTGTCTGATCGGACAGACGGACATTTGGTTCATCTGGACGGTTTGAATTTTTCTCGTGCCTGGGTTTTCTATCGTTTGGCAAAAGCTTTTCCGGACAAATACGGACATTTGAAAACAGTTGGGGATAGGCATTTGGAGTATTCATTGCCCTCTATAGTAGATGGAAGTTATGAAGGCGAACATTGGTTGGCGAGTTTTGCTTTGTATGCACTTTCGGAAAGATAAAAATCAGTTTTTTTAAGAATTGAAAATTCAATACATTTGCGCTACCAAAAATATAATAAATGGCAGTTTTAGTAAATAAAGATTCAAAAGTAATTGTACAGGGATTTACAGGTAAAGAAGGAACATTTCATGCCGAACAAATGATCGAATACGGAACCAACGTAGTGGGAGGAGTAACACCGGGAAAAGGAGGAACCGAACATTTAGGAAAACCGGTTTTTAATACGGTTGAGGATGCGGTAGTGAAAGCGGGAGCAAATGTTTCCATCATTTTCGTTCCGCCTGCATTTGCTGCTGATGCAATTATGGAAGCTGCCGAAGCCGGAATTAAAGTCATCATTTGTATCACGGAAGGAATTCCGGTTGCCGATATGATCAAAGCACAGGCCTATGTTGACGGAAGAGATGTGACGCTTATCGGACCGAACTGTCCGGGTGTGATCACCGCGGATGAAGCAAAAGTAGGAATTATGCCGGGCTTTGTTTTCAAAAAAGGAAAAGTCGGAATCGTTTCTAAATCGGGAACTTTGACGTACGAAGCCGCTGACCAAGTGGTTAAAGCCGGATACGGAATTTCCACAGCCATCGGAATCGGGGGTGACCCTATTATCGGAACCACAACCAAAGAAGCTTTGGAATTATTCATTAATGATCCTGACACGGAAGCGGTAGTAATGATTGGTGAAATCGGTGGACAATTGGAAGCAGAAGCCGCCAGATGGTACAAAGAAAGCGGATCCAAAAAACCGGTAGTTGGTTTCATTGCTGGACAAACCGCACCAAAAGGAAGAACCATGGGACATGCCGGAGCAATCGTCGGAGGAAAGGACGATACAGCTCAGGCCAAAATGGAAATCATGAAAGAATGTGGAATCAATGTAGTGGATTCACCGGCGGAAATTGGAGTTACTGTCGCAAAAGTATTGGGATAAAGATCAAAATTTAAAATAAAAAAAGTCCGAAATCAATTTTTCGGACTTTTTTGCGTTTAGGATTATAGGTTTATATTTGCAGAATTAAAAATCAACCCATGAAGAAAATAGTTTTCGCAACGATTATTTGTTTAATATTTACAGAAATAGGACAAGCTCAAATCAGATTTGGGGTTCGCGCCAGTGGTAGTATGACCAACATCACAGATGTTCATGCCAATTCCAGATCCAGAGGTGGATTCCAGGTGGCCGCTTTGGGTCTTATTCCCATTACCAATAACGATATTTTGTTTTTTCAACCAGAGGTGAATTATTCGGCTCAGGGAGAATACGATGAACACAATCGTCCGGAAGGAAGAGATAGACAAAAGATATTTTTAAGCAATATTAATGTTCCCTTGAACATGAAACTTTATTTTACCGATGCGGAAAGTGAGTTTTTTGCGATAGCCGGACCTTATTTAGGATTTAACATCGGACATAGTACGCAGAATATGGGGTTCTCTACGGAAGCAGATGATAACGAATATTCTGCATTTGATTTTGGAGCTACATTGGGTATAGGATTTAGTTTGAATCGTCAGTTTGAAGCTTCGCTCAGGTATTCCTACGGTCTGGTTGATCAAGTGAAAAACGATGCACTCATGGGCAATAACCATACTTCTATCCTGAATTTAGGAGTCAGTTATTTCTTTAATTAAGAATTTTAAATTAAAATATAAGAGCCCGGAATTTCCGGGCTTTTTTTATGGACCCAATTTTAACACTGAAAAACAAGCGGGGAATGATTTTTGTGGTAAATTAGAAACTTAAATTGAACGAAATGAAATTCTATTCTTTATTTGCTTTTTTATTTGCGGCTGTCTTTTTGACTTCTTGTAACACTGTCCGCGTGACCTATGATTTTGACCGCGCGACTGATTTCAATACGTATAAAACCTATAATTTTCACCAAAACGGAATTGATAAATTAGAATTAAATGATTTGGATAAACGCAGAATTTTAGCTGCAATTGATGTCCAAATGGCTGCCAAAGGATTTACAAAATCGGATAATCCTCAATTGTACATAAATGTTCTGGCCAGTTCAAAAGAAAAAATCAATATTGACAATGGTTATTATGGCGGATATTGGGGACCTTACTGGGGTGGATCTTCCCGTGTTTACCAATATACTTCCGGAACCATCATCATCGATATAGTAGATTATGCACGAAATATTTTGATTTGGCAAGGAGCGGGAAGCGGTCTGAATGTTTCCAATCTCAACACGAAATCTGACGATATTCCTAGAGCAATTGAAGAAATATTGGCCAAATTTCCACCTCCTGCGAAATAATTGGCTTTATAAAAAATAAAATCCGGACACTGAAGTACTCAAAATGTCCGGATTTTTTTATGGGAATTTCTTAATTCTAATTGATCACGCCAGAACCAATCAATTCATCTTCCAGATACCAGGCAGCAAACTGTCCTTCTGTAATGGCCGATTGTGGCTTTTCGAATTCAATGTATAAACCGGATTCAGCTTTGTGTAAAATTGCTTTTTGCAAGGGTTGACGATAACGAATTCTTACCATCGCTTCCATCGTTTCATCGGGATTTAATTTCAAATCTTCTCTGACCCAATGCAATTCTTCCTCCGAAATATAAAGTGCTTTTTTATACAATCCCGGATGATTTTTTCCTTGCCCGGTATAAATAATGTTTTCATTCACATCGGTATCCAACACAAATAACGGCTCTATTTTTCCACCAACGCCCAAACCTTTTCTTTGGCCTTTGGTGAAATAATGGGCGCCATCATGTTTTCCAACTACTTCTCCAAAGGTTTTTTCATAAGCAATTCCTTCCGACTCAAAAGCCAATTCTTCCCATTTGGTAAAAAACTGAGGTTTTGGTTGAGAATAAATTTCATTTTCAGTCGAAATTTCAATGATTTCCCCGGTTTTGGGTTTCAATTGTTGTTGTAGAAAATCGGGCAAACTCACTTTTCCGATGAAACAAAGTCCTTGGGAATCCTTCTTTTCAGCCGTTACCAATTCTTGTTCTTTGGCGATTTTCCGAACTTCGGGTTTTTCCAATTCACCAATCGGAAACAAGGCTTTTGACAATTGTTCTTGACTCAATTGGCACAAAAAATAAGATTGGTCTTTATTCTTATCCTTTCCGGCGAGTAACCGAAATACTTTTTCGCCATTGATTTCCAGTTCTTCACGACGGGCATAATGTCCGGTTGCGACATAATCCGCACCGAGATCCAAAGCGGTTTTCAGGAAAATGTCGAATTTGATTTCGCGGTTGCACAAAACATCGGGATTCGGCGTTCTGCCTTTTTCGTATTCGGCAAACATATAATCCACGATACGTTCTTTGTAAACATCACTTAAATCTATGACCTGAAATGGAATTCCTAATTTTTCAGCTACCATCAGCGCATCGGCACTGTCTTCAATCCACGGACATTCGTCTTCGAGCGTCACGGAAGCATCGTTCCAATTGCGCATAAAAAGCCCGATGACGTTATAACCTTGCTCTTTCAGCAAATACGCCGCAACGCTGGAATCCACTCCGCCCGATAATCCTACAACTACTGTTTTCATTTCGAGTGCAAAATTAGGGAATTAGAAACGAAAAGTTGAAAAAGATAAATTGGAAAAATTGATTAAGGAATTATTAATTCTCATAATATTCCAACTCTCTTGTAATTACTGCGGTTGGCTCCCCTTCTTTGGTACCTTCCATATAGATATAGCACTTGTACCAGTTATTATACTTATCGTAATCGTACTTATAATATATAGATTCAGGTAGTTTTAATCTTCTTCCAAACATCAGAATTTGGTTAGGATAATTTTTTATGTAATCTCTTTGAATAACGTTTCCATATTCATCATAGTGAAACACCGTGTTTTTGGTTACTTGGAAATCACCTCCTACACCACCTACATATCGCTTCATTTTAGTGATATAATCCTTAGTGGGATGATATGTATAGGTTTCGGTTTGTAAAGTATCGTTACAACCAAAGAAGATCACTTTTTCCAGTCTGTCCTTATAATCGTACTCGTACGCAAAATGCAGGTCTTCACAAAAGCCGCTTTCTGTATCCATTGCAGTAAAAGGCATATCTTTACCAAAATCTCCAGGACTTATATTTTGTCTAATTATGTTGCCTCTTTTATCATATAAAAAATGAGTGGTTGTAACTAATTCGCTATCGTTTATCTCAATGATCTCTAATTTATGCTTATAATATTTCTTTTCTTCTTCTATTCTTTGATCCTCACCCAATTTATATATGAATATATAATTTGACCGAGATACTGAATCTTCAATATATATATTGTATCCAAAATTAAATTCTTCTGTCGAATAGTTTGGCTTTAGAAGTTGATAATAATTAAAAACAGGATATTTTGATTTATTTTTAATCTTTATTTTTTTCTTTTTCTCCCTATCGTCTTCATCATATCTATATCTGAAAAATCGTTTAGGATCAAGAGGTCTTTTTTGAAGATCGAACCAGGATCCGACGTATTTAGTTATTTGATATGTTAGTCTTCCTTTATTATCAAATTCCATGTATACTTTCCCACTCGGTATATCTCTATGAAGACGCATTATAGCTTGCTTTGTTTTTTCAGATAATGTATCTTCTTCAATAATAGTAATGGATGAAGTATTTCCAAAAACACTATCATAGTACCATTGGACAGATTTGATTGAACCAAAGAAATGAGTGGAATAATAACTACTATTTTTAGTATCAACTAATCCATTCTCTTTTAATTCCCCTGACTGTCCTTTACAATTGTAATTTAAAGCTAAAAGAAACAGGAACAATATTTTACATTTACGATTCATCATTCTTTTATTAATTTAAATAAGGTTTTTACGCCAATGTTTGTATAACTTTATCGTTTTTATATCTTGAGACAAAAGCGTAATAAACTACAAAAATAATTA
>JBEBVY010000028.1:0-23738 GCA_040392505.1 Moheibacter lacus
TTCTTACCGAAATTCGTGATATTCTGAAAAATAAATAAACAGATTATTTAATAAATATAAGCCGGTTCATGACCGGCTTTTTTATAGATAAACTTAGATATCCCAAAAGGATTTTATTCATCTTGATTTTATTATTTATATTCTGATTTAGAAATTTCGAATTGATGCTATATGAATAGCCAGAAATGTTTGTACAAAAAAAGGGATGCTTAATGCATCCCTTTTTTTATGTATAGTATCTATTAATCTCTGTATTCAACACCATCTATAGATTCACCATAGGGTTTGAAAATCACACGACGGTTTTCCAGATTTTTCCAAGCCGGACAATTGGTAACAGGATCACATTCTTTGTGTTTCAAATCAGATTCTCCTTTTCCTACCGGAACCAATTGGCTGGTTGAAACACCTTTATTTACCAAATAGCGCACGACAGAAGCAGCTCTTCTTTCAGAAAGATTTTGGTTGTATTCTATACTACCGGCAGCATCTGTATGTCCTTCTACATAGAATTTATAAGTTGGATGTGCTTGTAGGATATCAAATGCCGCATCTAATTTCGGATAAGAAACCTCACGGATGACATCTTTGTCATAGTCAAATTCAATTCCCTGAAGTAGGTCTGAAAGGCTGGACGCGATAGTTCCAATGCTCACTTCAACGATTGGTTTTGGACAACCGTTATTGGTTGGAGGACCAGGGATTGTCGGACATTCGTCGATTGAATCCGGCACACCGTCATTGTCAGCATCCAATGGGCATCCTGCTCCATCTACTTTTATACCTTCCGGCGTATCCGGGCATTTGTCATATATATTACAAACACCATCATTGTCATCATCTGCACATGGAATGTTTGCAGCAGCCGGAATAGCTGAAATTGAAGTCAAAGGATCATGCCACTGTAAAGATTCTTCATGTTTGCCTAATTTAAAATGGGCACCCAATGATAGTGTAATCATGTTGTCATCACGACCTTCTTCATTATCAGCCAAAGTGAATACACCAGGAATTGGGTCTCCGGAGGCGTCAAACTCTTCATCACCGGTCATCACGTACATGGCACGCATTTCCAAATCAAATCGTTTGCTTAATTTGTAACGAAGACCTGTGCCGACTTGTGCATAAAAAGATTTGTCGTCAAAATCTATTTCGCTGACGGTTCTCCATTCGTTGTGGAGGCTACCATCACCATAGTCATATCTTGCTTTTCGTTCTGCTTTATAACTTAGAAGTCCGGCACCTGCATACATATGCCACGCCCATCTGAAAGGAGAATCGTTATCAATTCTTCTAAAAAGCATGCTCAGGTTTAAATCACCTAACAAACTTACACCATAATACTCAGTTCTTCCGTCCCAAGCATTGATATAGTTTTGCTGGTTTCCTTCACCATATTGGCGCGTCTTTCCATATTGTCCCATAAGGGAAATTCCAACTGCATGGGTCACTTCTTTTGTCACCTGTAATTGGAAATCGTAACCAGGGATGAATCTTCCATCCCCCCAAGAAACCAAATCTGTATTTTGTAAGGCATTTGCTCCCACAAATAAGGAAATGTACCAATCATTAAACTCTTTTTCAGAGTTGGTAAATTTTTTGGTTTCAGGCTTTTGAGCTGATGAATCATTTGTTTCCTGCGCATTCAACAGCGAGAAACAAATAAGTGTAGTAGTGAGTAAAAATATTTTTCTCATAGATTGTTGTTTGGTCGGTTAATATTTTACAATTAAAATTGAGGCAAATTTAATAAAATAATCTGTTTAAATACTAAAGTTGAATCTTTTTTACGAAGTTTCTGGAAAATACTTGAGGATGAGGAATCTCTAATTCAGTGCTTTTGAAATTGATTTGATTAAATTTCAGGATATCGATGTCTATGATTCTGTCTTGGTATTTTTGATTGGTTTTCACATAGGTACGACCCATTTCTTTTTCGATTTTTTTTACTGTTTTCAAAACTGAAATTGGAGATAAACAGGTTTTTACCTGAATGATTTGATTTAAAAAATCATGCGTAGATTTAAATCCTTCCGGAGTGGTTTGGTGGATTTCTGATTTTTTTTCAATCTCCCCGATTTCTTTCTCAATCTTTAATTGAGCTGTCATTAAATTAATATTTCGGTCATTTAAATTGGAACCGAGTAACAATTGAACTGTGTTTTGCGACATATGATGCAAAATAACCAAATTTAGTTTTGAAATGAAAAAATTTTTTGGAAATGTATTTGCCGTTATCGTAGGTAATATTTTGACATTCACACTTATAGGAATGGTTGTGGGTTGTATGGTCTTATTTTCTATGGCAGGGGATTGGTTTCAGTCTAAAGGTCCGAAAGAGGGATCGGTGTTGGAATTGACTTTTGATTCGCCGATAAAAGAAAGCGCTATGGATAACGAAGTCAGTTTATTTTCACCACCCCCCGGTTCTGAAATTTATTTCAGAGAAGTTATCCGTTCCATTCAAGCCGCAAAAGAGGATGACAAAATAAAAGGAATCAGTTTAAAAGTTCAAAACTTTCAGGGTGGAACTTCTCAGATTACAGATGTTCGAAATGCTTTGGAGGATTTCAAATCTTCCGGAAAATTTATATATGCCTATTCGCATAACGCTAATCAAGGAGCTTATTATTTGAATTCTGTTGCAGATTCCATATTCCAAAACCCAATGGGGATGGTTCTGGTACAGGGGCTCAGTGCGGAGGTAATGTTTTTCAAAAACTTTGGGGATAAATACGGTGTGGATTTTCAAGTGATACGTCATGGTGCCTATAAATCTGCAGTTGAACCCTATTTGCGGGATGATTTATCGCCTGAAAACCGTGAACAACTTTCCGTATTGTTGAATGATATTTGGGGGAATTTTTCTACTGATATTGCCCAATCAAGAAAAATATCAAATGAAGATTTTAAAATGATAGTTGATAGTTTATACAGTTTTAACCCTTCCAAAGCGCTTCAGTTTAAATTGGTAGATAAAATTTCCCATGAAGCTGAATATAAAAAAGCATTGGCTGACCGATTAGAATTGGAATGGGATGAAGATAAAACGATTGATGAGGTTTTGGATAAACACAAGATAGCTCTGGCAGACTATGCTACCACACTTAAACCGGAAAAAGGAAAAGATCAGGTAGCCGTTTTATATGCATCCGGTACGATAATGCCCGGCGAATCCTATTCCGGAATTCAGTCTGAGGTGTATAAAAAGGCCATAAAGGATTTGAAAGAGGACAAAAATGTAAAAGCAGTGGTTTTACGCATTAATTCCCCGGGTGGGAGCGCAGATGCATCTGAAGAAATATTATATGAACTAAGAGAATTACGTAAAGAAAAACCGATTATTGTTTCCTTTGGAGATGTGGCGGCTTCGGGAGGTTATTACATAGCGATGGAAGCGGATTCTATTTTTACAAGCCCCAATACCATAACGGGTTCAATCGGTGTACTCGGAATGATCCCATCGGTTCAAAAATTGGTAAACAATGTCGGGATAACGACTGATTATGTAAATACCAATCAAAATTCAGATTTCTTAAAAACACCCTTTAAACCGATGAGTGATACAGGTATTCAAACCATGACCTTGATGACTGAAAGTGTGTATGAGACATTTGTAAATCATGTAATGAAAGCGAGAGGAATGACTTTTGAACAAGTTGACGCAATAGGAGGAGGAAGAGTTTGGTCCGGGGAACAGGCTGTAAAATTGGGATTGGTAGATAGAATTGGAACGCTGAATGATGCGATAATTGCAGCTGCGCATTTGGCTGAACTGGATAATTATTCTGTGATGAGTTATCCTTTCCGTAAAGGTGGATGGGAAGAATTTTTTGAAGAATACCAAACCACAAAAGCCGAAACCATGGTGAAAGAAGAATTGGGACAAGAATATTTCCAACTATATCAGGAATTGAAATTCATGCGTGAATTTAAAGGCATCCAATTGCGAATGGAATATGACATTCATTTGAATTGATATATCGAAAGGAATGAAAAAGGGTTCTTAATTTTTAAGAACCCTTTTTTTATTTATTCGCCTCCGACTTGCATTTCAAAGTCGTTGGGTTGTTCAGTCTGTTCTCGTTTTTGTTCTTTTTTAGATTGATTAAAACGGTAGGTAAAAGTCAGATTGACAGAACGTACATTCCATCGGTTTTGACTTTCCAAATAGAAATTATCTCCAAAAGATTCCATTTCAAAAACTCGGGTATTAAACAAATCGCGTACGCTCAGCGTAATGGTTGCTTTATCTTTAAATAAGTCTTTGTTGACAGAAAGATCCACGGCATACATCGGTTTACGTTCACTTTGCGCCGTTTTAACGCCGCCGCGATAATTTCCGGACAGTTGTAATGAAAATTTGGCAGGTAAAGTAAAGGTGTTATTTAACCTTCCGAACCAGCTGAATCCATCACCGTCAAAATTGGTGGTTGTGGAAACCGTATCTCCATTCTGATTGATGAAAACATCTGTATATTCTCCTTCCGTTTTATATCCGAAAAGGTTGACATTTCCCATGATGTTCCACCATTTTACAGGGCGGTAGGTAAAGGTCAATTCACCTCCGTAACGTTGTTCCGTTCCTACGTTTATAGGACGGGTAACGATGGCTCCTGATTCATTGATCGATTGGTAGCGTTGGATATTATCTTGTGTATTGGAATAATAAACGTTAGGCGTAATCATGAGTTTTCCGATTTTTGTTACATAAGACAACTCATAAGAATCTGTATATTGCGGGTCCAAATCAGGATTTCCCATGAAAAGGTTTCGGTTATTGGAATAAGAGGTAAACGGAATCAAATCCCAACCTCTTGGACGACGAACTCTTCTGGAGTAACTCACTTGCAATTGGTCCTCATTTTCAAATTCGTAGTTTAAAAACAAACTTGGAAATAAATCGACATAATTTTTACGAGTGGTATTTTCGTTTAAAATAGATTTGACCGTGATATCCGAATTTTCCATACGCAGGCCTGCAAAAAAGGAAAAATTCCCAAATCCTTGACCGTATTGGGCATAAACCGCATAAATATTTTGTCTGTAATCGGTTTTGTTGGAAAATTCAGGTTTGGAAATCCAAGTTTCTGAAGCCAAACTATCAACTTTAAAATCAGTCAAAGTTCCTTCCGTTTCACCTCTGGCTCCTAACTCAAATCTTCCTTTTTCGCTAAAGGGATAGACATAATCTGCCGAAATTATTACACGGTTTTGGTATTCGGAACTAAAAGATCTTTCGATAGAATTCACCGCATTTCCATTTTCTCTTAGATCGCCCAATTCTGTTTCTTCAGAATAATTTCCTCTCACATCTACAGTAAATTCATGACCCGGGTCTAAAAATTCATGTTTATAATTGAAATTTCCTTCGGCGCTATAATCGTTTTCTTTTTCTCGTTCCGTTCTGATAGAATTAGCCGTATTAAACAAATCGGCATCATAATCGGAATAAAATATGTCAGATTGGTTTTCATTTTTTCCGTTTCTATAACTTCCCGAAACCGTAAACGTATTTCGATCATCTAAATAATATTCGGTTCCCAACATGATGTTATAACCGTTGTTGATACGGGTAGACTCACTATTCATGTCTTCATATCTTGGCACGCCAAGCGAATCAAATCGGGTGGTATACGAATTTCCTTTCCTTACTCTTTCTGCATACCTATAACTCAGGTTCGTGAAAAAATTCCATTTAGCGGTACGATAATTTAAATTGGCAGACACTCCGGCCGTAGTCGGTATACCTCCATTTATATTGACCGATCCGTTAAATCCACGAAGCTTTCCTTTTTTCAATATGATATTGATGATCCCTGCACTACCTTCCGCTTCAAATCGGGCAGAGGGATTGGTCACAACTTCAATTCTTTCTACCACATCTGCCGGCAAACTTTGAAGTGCCGTGGCAGGATCTGAAATACCCACCAGCGAAGAAGGTTTTCCGTCGATAAGGATACGAACATTCTCATTTCCGCGTAAACTTATATTACCATCGCCATCCACTTGGACTGAAGGTACGTTTTGCAAAGCATCTGAAAGAGAACTTCCTTTTGCCATTTGGTCCTGAGAGAGGTCATAAACTTTTTTATCCAATTCCATTCTATAAATGGGTGTGGAACTGGTTATAGTGGCTCCTTCCAGATTTACAACAGAGTTTTCTTCCATTTTAAAGTTTCCCAAAATTTTGTTTTGGGTTACTTCTATAGGTTGTTCATAGGTATTGCCGGTAAAGGTTTCAATATATAAAATGTAACTTCCAGCGGGAGTTTCTACAGAGAAATTCCCTTCTACATCGGTTACGGTTCCGGCTATTTCGTCAAATGTGTCCGGATTTTGAATAGAAATAGTGGTGTATTCAAGCGGTTGATTTTGCATATCGGTTACTTTACCGCTTAGTGTAAAATTTTGTCCAAAACTGATCAAACTTAAAAATAATACACTGATAGAAAATAGTTTTTTGGCTAACATAAATCTAACTAAAATAAAATTACAATAAAAATGCCTCCCGTTTAAGAAGGCATTTATTTGGTTAAAAAATCAAGATTACCTTACCGCGGTTTTCACGGCAGCTTTTTCTTGTTTCTCCTTTTCTTTGATTGCATCAAATTGTTCGGATTTTTTTTGCTGCTCAGGAGTCAATACGGCATTGATCTCTTGTTTTTGTTTGTCGTTTATCTTTTGGAAATCGGCTGCAGTTCCTGTTTTACGTAATGCAGTTTTTTCAGTTTTGTATTTTTCCTGAATATCCAAAACCTGTTGTTTTTGAACATCATTCAAATTCAAAAATGAACTCCATTCATCAAAATTGTTTTTCTTTTCCGTTTTGATAGAATTAGCATTCGAAGTCTTTTGCTGTGCAAAGGAAACTCCGGTAAATGCGAAAACGCATAGAATTAATAAAATCTTTTTCATAATTTTTGTTTTTTTAGTTATCCAATAATAAGCCAAATGAAAAACGAAAATAATAATTATTTGTTAAACTTTAATAGGCTTTTGCATACAAGACTTTAAATTTTGCGGGTTTACCCGAATAAAAATCTAATTTCCCTTCCAAATCCACTTCTGAAAAAGGTATGCAACGGATGGTCGCTTTTGTTTCTGCCTTGATTTTTTCTTCGGTTTCAGACGTTCCGTCCCAATAAGCCGAAATAAATCCGGTTTTATTTTCCAGTATGTCTACGAATTCTTCAAAATTGGAAACTTCCGTGGTATGATTGGCGCGAAATTCTTTTGCTTTATTGAAAATATTTTCTTGTATGTCTTCCAATGTTTTTTCAATCTTTTCTGCAAGACCATCCAATTTTTCAAAGGATTTTTCCAGCGTATCTCTTCTTGCTAACTCTACCTGACCGTTTTCTAAATCACGCGGACCAATGGCGATGCGTACCGGCACTCCTTTCAACTCATATTCGTTAAATTTCCAACCCGGTTTGACGTTGTCATCGTCATCAAATTTCACCGAAATTCCTTTTTGTTTTAATTCAGCTGACAATTGGGCAGCCACTTCTGCAATTGCATTTTTTTGTTCGTCATTTCGATAAATAGGCACGATTACCACTTGAATCGGCGCCAATTTTGGAGGAAGCACCAATCCGTTATCGTCGGAGTGCGTCATGATAAGCGCACCGATTAATCGGGTAGAAACGCCCCATGAAGTAGCCCAAACATAATCAAGCGTTCCTTCTTTGGAGGCAAATTTCACATCAAATGCTTTGGCGAAATTTTGTCCTAAGAAATGGGAAGTTCCGGCTTGAAGTGCTTTACCATCTTGCATAAGTGCCTCGATACATAAAGTTTCTTCCGCTCCTGCAAATCTTTCATTGGGAGTTTTGGCACCTTTAATTACAGGGATTCCCATGAATCCTTCCGCAAATTCGGCATATACATCCAACATTTTTTTTGTTTCTTCCCAAGCTTCTTCTTTAGTCGCATGAGCCGTATGACCTTCCTGCCATAAAAATTCGGCCGTGCGCAAAAACAAACGGGTGCGCATTTCCCATCGGACTACATTGGCCCATTGGTTGATCAAAATCGGTAAATCCCGATAAGATTGAATCCAGTTTTTATACGTACTCCAGATGATGGCTTCTGAAGTTGGGCGTACGACGAGTTCTTCTTCCAGTTTAGCTTCAGGGTCCACCATTAATTTCCCCGGATTTTCCGGATCGTTTTTCAGACGATAATGGGTGACGACTGCACATTCCTTTGCAAATCCTTCTGCATTTTTTTCCTCCGCTTCAAATAAACTTTTGGGAACAAATAGGGGGAAATAGGCATTTTGATGTCCGGTTTCCTTGAACATTTTGTCCAATTGTTGCTGCATTTTTTCCCAGATAGCATAACCGTAGGGTTTGATCACCATACAACCTCTTACTTTTGAGTTTTCTGCCATCCCTGTTTGTGTTACTAACTCATTGTACCACTTAGAGTAATCTTCATTTCTGGGTGTTAGTTTTGCCATCTTTAAAATTTAACATTTAGGAAGTTTAACATATGTTTTATTGGCATAGTAATTGCCGTTTTATAAATAATGTCTATTTTTAGGGAGAAATCCTGAAATAGGGGACAAATTTAAAGAATACTAATTGGTAAAAAATATAAAAATGAGCAAAGTTTACATATATTTTCAAAAATTCTTCAAGCAGTTGACTGTTTTGGTAGTTATGTTTGGAGTGGTTTCTTGCGCTACGTCAAATTCTACAGCTGCGACGAGTGGAGAAACCGACGGTGTCTACTATAGTCCTTCAAAAGATGGTCAAGTAGAATCTGCTTATAATCAGCCTGAATCAAATGGTTATGACATACAAGTCGGAAGCCCTTATTTTGATGCAAACGGAAATGGAGCCGAGGATTTTTATTATGATGAACAAACCTCTGAAAATGTTTCGACTGAAGATGTAAATGTTTATAGCACAGGAAGCAATGTTTATGTTGCATCAGGCGCTACTACAGATTGGGGTCGATACGACGGATTGGACATTACAATCAACAACTATGGCTGGTATGATCCATGGTGGGGTTGGGGCTACAACTCTTGGGGTTGGGGCTGGGGCTCTAGTTGGAGATATGGTTGGGGTTGGAATAATCCTTACTATGGTTGGGGCGGTTGGTATGGCTATAGTCCTTATTGGGGCAACCCGTATTGGGGTTGGGGTGGTTGGCATGGCTATAATCCTTATTGGGGAGGAGGCTATTATGGCTATAACGGATATTATGGAAACGGATACTATTATAGAGGAACTCGGGTAAATCCCGGTGTGCGTCCGGGTAATTATTTGGCCAACGGAACGCAATATCGTAATTATTCCCCTTACAGATCACAAAATAATCAAGGGATGACCAACAATGTGCGCCCTATACGAAACGGAAATTCAACAGTGCGAAACGGAAATATTTCTTCTGAAAACACTCCGGTTCGTCCGGTTCGTGACGGAATCAGAGAAAATCCGCGAAATAGTATGGACACCGGAAATACACCGATCAGAAATACCCGAAACGGAGATATCACATCAAATCCTGAGAACAATGTTCGCCCTATACGGCAAACAGCACCTGATAATGTTAGACCCAATACGCCAATTCGGACCAATCAAAATATCCGTGAAAATTCCAATATTCGAAACAACGGAACGGGAAATAATTCCAACATAAGATCCAATTCAAATATTCGTTCCAATTCAAATATTCGATCTAACTCTAATACGCAACCAAATTCCAATATGCGCTCCAACTCCAACTCTAATTCCAATATGCGGAGTGGAAACACATCAGGAGGAATGAGAAGTGGAAGCAGTTCCGGAGGTGGCGTAAGAAGCGGTGGCAGAAGATAAATCCAATATCTATAAAATTAAGAATGAAAAAAATTACAGCAATTTTAGTATTGATTGCAGGTTGGGGACAAGCCCAAACGGTACAAGATATTAATTCAGTTTCGGCTTACTCAAATGAAATGAATGCCGGAAGCGCGAGATACATAGGAATGGGAGGTTCAATGGGAGCTTTGGGTGGTGATATTTCATCAATCGAACAAAACCCGGCAGGTTTGGCACTGGCTATTGCTTCAGATGTGAACGTAACCCTCGGTGTCAATACCTATAAAAACCAAACCAAATTTGGAAATTCATTTGACACAGACGATACTTCGGTTTTATTTCAAAATATAGGCGGGACATTTGTTTTTAATACAAATCAGACAGGGTGGAACCGCTTTTCCATCGGAGTGAAATATTCACAACAAGCATTGGATAATTGGATACGGATGGGAAGAAATGAAAACATCCGAGAAACCTATTTAACCAATGAAGATCCTGAGGAATATACTACTTATACCATGAATGGCTACCACGATGAAGTCATAGGATACAAAACCAAAATGTCTCTTGATTTCGGAGCCAGTTATGCTGATAAATTATATTTGGGATTGGGGCTGAATATTCATGATGTTCAGCAAGATAATTATGTCGTATTTGATGAAGAAACCACAGGTGAAGATGGGAATTCAAGTGTTTATCGGTATGAATTAAACGGAACGCCTTATTCCGCTTCCGGTCAGGGCTTTTCAATCAGTGCCGGGGTGATCGGGAAAATAAATGATAATGTCCGTTTAGGTTTGGCATACCACAGCCCGGTCTGGTACAGAAATATACAGGAGAGTTATTATGCAGACTTGCTTTTTGGTGAAAATTACCATTACGATTTGTATTATAGTGAGTACGACCGAAATGCAAACGGCAGATTGGTGGCGAGTGCAGGAGCCGTTTTTGCAAAATCTTTGGCCTTGAATTTAGACTATACCTTGCATATGAACGGTTCAACCAAAATGATGCCTTCCAATGATTTCGCTGCAACCAACACATTTTTTGATGATTATTTGAAATCGAGCAGTGAAATGCGCGCCGGTGTTGAATACAGATTAAATAATTTCAGAATCCGTGGCGGATACAATTATGTTCAAAGCCCATTTGATGAAATCAATCTGGATGCGGATTTAGGAAACGGAACTGTCGTTACCCAAAATTTTGACAAAGCATTTAGAGGAGATACCAACCGTTTCAGCTTGGGTGCCGGATATGGTTTCGGTGGATTTTATTTGGATGCTGCCTACCAATTCTCCAATCAGAAATACGATTATGTTTTCGGAAATGCCGAATATGTAGATTATGATATGGGCGAAGTTTATTTGGCAGCGCTTCCATTAAATGCAGGTCATAATTATGTAGCGGAAGTTGAAAACAAAACCGGAATGTTTTTGTTGACTGCCGGTTGGCAATTCTGATAGTAAAATTAAAATATTAAAGATGGTAGCTGAGGTTCTCGAAGCTACCATCTTTGTTTTTATAATTTGATAAATTTTAATTTGAATAATTAGGTGCTTCTTTGGTGATGACTACATCATGTGGATGACTCTCTGCTAAACCGGCATTGGAAATTTTTACCATCTTACCGTTTTTGATCAAAGATTCTATATCCGGCGTTCCACAATATCCCATCCCCGCACGTAATCCTCCGCAAAGCTGATAAACCACATCCGCCAAACGGCCTTTATAAGGCACCCGTCCTTCGATTCCTTCCGGCACCAATTTATTGGCGTCGGATTGAAAATAACGATCCTTACTTCCTCGTTTCATAGCAGAAAGAGAACCCATTCCCTGATAGGTTTTGAATTTCCTTCCTTGGTAAATCACTTCTTCTCCAGGCGCTTCTTCCGTTCCGGCAAACAAACTGCCGATCATAACCGTATTGGCCCCGGACGCGATGGCTTTGACAATATCTCCCGAGAGTTTAATCCCGCCGTCCGCAATGATCGAAACATTTTTGGTGTGTGCATATTCATACACATCATAAATGGCCGATAGTTGGGGAACCCCTACGCCGGCAACAACCCTTGTGGTACAAATAGAGCCGGGACCAACTCCCACTTTCAGCACATTGGCTCCGGCATCGATTAAATCTTTTGCAGCCATTCCGGTGACGATATTTCCGCCGACTATATCCAATTCAGGAAAAGCATTTCTGACTTCTCTTACCTTATCAATTACTCCTTTTGAATGCCCGTGTGCCGAATCCAAAGCAATGATGTCCACCCCTTTATTTACCAACGCCTGAACGCGTTCCATCGTTTCAGCTCCAACTCCGACTCCGGCACCTACACGTAGCCGTCCCCGGCTGTCTTTGCTTGCATTTGGGAATTCTGTAAGATTGTCTATATCCTTGATGGTAATCAATCCGATTAATTTTAAATTTTCATCCACGATGGGAAGTTTTTCTACCCGGTTTTTGAGTAAAATATCTTTGGCTTTCAATAAATCGGTGTTGATGTCAGATGTAATAAGATTTTCTTTGGTCATGACATCTTCTACACTTTGTTCCATATTGGTTTGATAGCGGATGTCACGATTGGTAATAATCCCAACCAATGTCCGATCTTCTTCGATTACAGGCAAACCTGAAATCTTATATTGGCGCATTAACTCTTCTGCATCTTTCAGTTGATGATGACGGCTCAACGTAATTGGGTCATTGATCATCCCATTTTCAGAACGTTTAACTGCATCTATTTCGTTGGCTTGTTCCTGAATGGACATATTTTTATGAACAAATGAAATACCACCTTCACGTGCCAATGCAATTGCTAATTTGGATTCGGAAACCGTATCCATTGCTGCAGAAACCAAAGGAATATTCAATTGAATTTTGTCCGTCAACCGCGTTCGCAGGGAAACTTGATGGGGAAGGATTTCAGAATAGGAGGGCACTAAAAGGACGTCATCAAAAGTAATTGCGTCCTGAATAATTTTATCGGATAAAGGCATTGCTTTTTGCCAAGCAAATTTAAACAATTTTTGGAACCAAAATTGAATTTTTAGTATTAATAATTTTTTAACCTGTTCAATTGCCTGATAAATTGTTCACTTTTACATTTCATTAACCATCCCAAGAGCAAAATAGTTCTTATTTTCGCAAGATAAAATTTAGAAAATGAACATTCCTTTCAAAAAATGGAACAATCTGATCGGGTTTGCACTTTTTTTCATTGCTTCTCTGGTTTATTTACTGACCATGGAACGAAAACTCAGTTTTTGGGACTGTGGTGAATATATCGTTTCCTCAGCTAAATTAGGCGTGACACACGCTCCCGGTGCGGCTTTATTTCAACTGATAGGTGCTGTTTGGTCCGGATTGGCATTTGGTGACGGGAGCAAATATGGCTTGGTGATCAACTCTATGTCAGCTATTTGCAGTGCTTTGACCATTATGTTTCTTTTTTGGACGATTACCCATTTCGTTCGACGAATGTTCTTTGTGACCAAACAAAACGAATTAATCGAAAATCCCTATCAAACTGCCCTTTCCAAATCTCAAGCCTTGATCACTTTGGGAAGTGGATTGGTGGGATCTTTGGTTTTTATGTTCAGCGATTCTTTCTGGTTTTCGGCTGCGGAAGGCGAAGTTTATGCGATGGCTTCTTTGTTTACGGCTATTCTGATTTGGATGGGTTGTAAATGGGAAGAAGAGGCAGACCAACAGAGAGCGAACAGATGGTTTTTATTGATTTCATTGACCATTGGTTTGGCGACGGGCGTTCACTTGATGGCTATACTCGCGATTCCTGCGGTATGTTATATGTATTATGCCAAAAATTATAAATTAACCATCAAAAGTTTTTTATTGGCCAATTTGTTCACGACCCTGTTTTTAGGATTCGTTTTTAAATATCTTTTTAAATGGGTGATGACCATTTTCGGTAAAACCGAAATTTACGTAGTCAATAATTTCGGATTGCCTTTTAATTCCGGAACTGTTGTAGCCGGAATCATTTTGGCTTTGGTTTTTTATCTGGCATTCAAATACACCAAAAAATACAATTGGAAACTGGGAAATACCCTTGTTTTATCCATTGCTTTTATGATCATTGGTTTTTCTTGTTGGTTGGTTATTCCGATTCGCGCCAATGCCAATCCGCACATGAACTTAAATGATCCGGATACTGCATTGGGTATGCTTGATTATTTTAACCGGGAACAGTACGGCGATTGGCCTACTATTTATGGTCAAGCTTATACTGCAAATTTCGCTGATGACGGGATAGCACTTACACCAAGTGGAAATTATCAAACAGAACCAAAAGGAGCCAATTATGTGAAAGATGATAAAATCGGAAAGTACGTAAAAGTCTCAGAAAGAAAAGATTATGTGTACAATAAAAAGCACGTGATGTTTTTTCCAAAAATGTACAATAATCTCCCTGACGTGATGGAAAACTATGCTGCGATGTATGGTTTTCCGGAATTTTCCATCAATGCGGCCTATTTCAACGATATGGAAGACCATCCGGAAATCAGAGCGCAAAAACGACAATTGGCAGAAGCAAAATTCAACGAATTGCTTCAGAAGAAACACGATGGAAGTTTAAGGATTTCAGATTTGGAGAAGAATGCCGAATTGCTTGATATACAACCTCCGACACTTGGGCAACAAATCAATTATTTTATGGATTTCCAGTTGGATTATATGTTTTTCCGATATTTCATGTGGAATTTTTCGGGAAAACAAAACGATTGGGAAGGGCATATGGAAGCGACAAAAGGAAACTGGATTACAGGTTTTTCCTTTTTGGATAATGCTCGTTTGGGTGACCAATCCAAACTGCCTGCGGTTTATAAAGAAAACAAAGGACATAACGTTTATTTTATGTTGCCGCTGATTTTGGGGCTGATCGGTTTCTTTGTCCAATTAAACCGGAACGTGACACATTGGTGGGCCATTCTTTCGCTTTTTTTATTGACGAGTGTCGGAATTATTTTTTATACGAGTGTAAAACCATTTGAACCGAGAGAAAGAGATTATGCATTGGTGAGTTCGTTTTATGCCTTTTCGATTTGGATAGGTTTGGGTGTTCAGGGGATTTATTTATTGATTAAAAAATTCAAAAAAAGAGAATTAACACCCACTGTTTCGGTTGTTATTTCGGCATTCTGTCTGGCGATTCCATTGTTGATGGGATTCCAGAATTGGGATGATCATGACCGTTCAAAACGAGAAGGAGCCTATGCTTTGGCCTATAATTATTTGAATAATCTGGATAAGAACTCCATTCTCTTTGTCTATGGAGACAATGATACCTATCCGCTTTGGGGACTTCAGGAAACCGAAAATTTCCGGGATGATGTGAAAATTGTCAATTATACTTTGCTTGGTTCTCCATGGAACATAGAACAATCCTTACGTAAAACATACAATGCACAAGCATTGCCGTCAAAATTAGAATACAAAAATTATCAGTTGAATACAAATGATCAGGTGATGGTCGTAGCCGGAAATATCAAATCGATTTTTGGAGAATTGCACAGCATCATTAAACCCGATTCGGGATTGAGTGTGGCGGAAATCATGAGTTTGCCGGCCGATCAAATCACACCGTATCTGGTGGATCCCGGTTATGATCCTGCCGGAATCCAGCAATTGTACAATTCGGTAAAACCACTTGAACAATATTTGGTAAAGGATAGTATGACGGCAAAAGAGGCATTTGACTTTTTGATGGACAATAAAAATCCGGCGAAAGCTGCATTGGCAGATTATTTTGGATATCCTGTCGGAGCTGTGAATTATCTTCCTGTCGATAAAATCATCATTCCGGTCAACAAAGAAAATGTGCTAAAATCAGGAATTGTTTCCGCAATAGATGCCGATAAAATTGTGGATAAAATAACCGTTACACTTGGAAAAAGACAATTGTTTAAATCGGAGTTATTGATGCTTTCGATGTTTGCGGAATATGATTGGGATAGAAGTATTTATTTCAGCGGCGGTGGTGTTTCGGATCCCGGAAATATTTTTTGGCTGAGCGATTATTTGGAGAACAACGGTTTCTCTTACAAATTGGTGCCGATTTATACCCGATTTGGTGAAAACGGAAAATTGGGAAGAAGCAATACTGACAAAATGTATGAAAATTATAAATCCTTTAAATGGGCCAATTTTAATTTGCCAAATGCTTCATTCTCCAACACAGACCGAAATTATACCAATTCTTATAGGAATATCGCAGTGCGTCTTGCAGATGATTTTACGGAAAGAGGAGACAAAGTAAAAGCCAAAGAAGTTTTGGATATAGTGATGGAAATGATTCCGGATGAGCCGAGGTATGATTATGGATTGAGCACGGAAAGAATTGCGCAGGCTTATAACAAAATCGGTGAAACCCAAAAGGCAGATGCTTTACTGAAAATGACCAGAGACCGATTGATTGAAAAATTGAATTTTTACGAGACTTTGCCGGATAATATCCGCTATACCGTATCAAGTGATTTGAGAGATGCCCGAAGCGATTATTCCCTGATGGTTTACGGAAGAATTGATGATTTGATCCATAAAAATGATACAGCAGGAGCACTGAAGTTTTTTCAGTCCGAATTCCGTCCGGTTCGGGATAAATTGATCCAATCTTATCAGCAATACAACAAAGACAGTAATATGGACGTTAGAGAACAGAATAATATAGACGGTCAATTTAAATTTGTAAGCGAACTTTTAGGCATTGCAGAATTGATTGACTCCACTTATGCAAAGAAAGAAACAGAGGAATTGTACAAAATTTTAACAAACGAAAAATAAATTTAGAAACTTATGAAAAAATTGATTTTCAGCGCTGCTTTGGCAGTAATTGGATTGGTGGCGGTAAATGCACAGGAAGGATTGAAAGCGAGCGGACACATAGGCGCAACCGTAGGAGATGCAACAGAGGTATTTGGTTTAAATTTTGGAGCGGATGTTTCCTATCTGTATCCGGTTATGGACAATCTTCATGTAGGTGGAAAAATAGGATTTGATATCTTTTCAGGAAAAGACATCCCTGATTCCAATTCCAAATACAAAGGGTTGACATTGATTCCGATTACAGTGAGTGGGCAATTTGATTTTACTGAACAATTCTTTGCTGCGGCCGATTTGGGTTATGCTTTGAGTCTGAATAATGACTACAATGGTGGGTTTTATTTTATGCCAAAAGGAGGATGGCAAAATGAATATTTTCAGGTATTTGGATTCTTAAAAGGAATTTCTTCAAAAATTGATCGTGATTTGGATTTGGCAGATGAAACCGTAAGAGGATTCTCAAACGTTATGGCCATAGGAGTTGGCGCGGCTTACAAATTCTAATAAAAATCCTGGCTTCGAGAACCTCAGCCAACATTTGAGAACCTCAGCCATCATTTAAAAATATAAATACCTGTCAGATTTCTGACAGGTATTTTTTATAATCCATATTAGAATTCAACTCTAAAACAACCCGTTTATCTCTGCATCTACTTTATCGTAGATATAACTTAAATCCTCAGGGTTATTTACAAAATCGAGATTGTCCACATCTATGATTAACAATTTACCTTCATCATACACTTTTACCCATTCTTCATATTTATCATTCAGGCGACTCAGATATTCAATGCTGATGGAACTCTCGTATTCACGACCTCTGAGTTGAATTTGTTTGACCAAAGTAGGAATCGAAGCCCGCAGATAAATCAACAAATCGGGTGCTTGCACAAATGAATTCATCAAATCAAAAACCGTCAGATAGTTTTCATAGTCACGTGTCATCAGCAAGCCCATATCATGCAAATTGCTCGCAAAGATATGCGCATCTTCATGGATCGTTCGATCCTGAATGATGTTTTCACCGCTTTCTCTGATTTCTTTTATCTGGTTAAAACGGCTTCCCAAAAAATAAATCTGAAGATTGAACGCCCATTTTTCCATATCGTTATAGAAATCATCCAGATAAGGATTGAGGTCAACGCTTTCAAATTGAGGCTTCCAGCGAAAATTTTTCGCCAATAATTGTGTCAATGTCGTTTTTCCGGCTCCTATGTTCCCAGCTATGGCGATGTGCATTTCTATAAGTTTTTTTGGAATTCGTAAAGATAAACAACCTTCCCTTTTAACACAAAAAGATAACGGTTATTTATGGAAAAATAATCTGGCCTTACATCCAACTTGATTTCTTTGAGATCCTTAGAAATCAAATTAAGTTGGAACAATTGATTTTCATGCGAAAAATATACAAATGAATCGCGGATATAAATCTGTTCAAATTTCCGGAAAGGAATAACCGCTTCCAAATTGGCGTATTCGTCAAACCGTAAAATCTTATTGAAACCGATCAGATAAATTTTATTTTGATGATAAATCAAATCCGAATAAAATTCATCGCCCGTTTTTTCGGTTAAAATAACCGATTGACGGATGGCTTTCTTATCTCTGTAATTCCACAAAACCAATCTTTGAAGCACCGGATCATATCCCCATAAATAATTATTGTCCACTAAAGCCGAAAGCGTAGGGGAGAAATTGGTTTCGATGGGGAATTCGATTAAATCCTGTACTTGATTGAGTTGGTTGTCCAACACCAAAAGATTAAAAAGTGCCGATTTCAGCGTGATTTGTAAGATGTTTTGCGTATTTAAGTTTTCCAGAACCGTTTGGTTGGAAAAAGTGATTCGTTTGCGGGTTTGAAAATCGATTTTATTGAGTTCGGTAAAATTCCGGATGAAATAAACATTGTGAAAATCATCTGCTTCAAAATCGGTGATGCTGTCATGGGTATCGAGGATGATAGAATCTACGAGTTTGGTTTCCTGAGCGTTTGGTAACACCCAAAAACCGATCAGAATCGATATGCAAGCCGGCAATTTCACATTGACCAAATTAATAAAATAATCTACAAAAACGATAGTATATTTTACTTATTTCAAAGTGAATTGAAAACATGAAAATTCCTGCATACGGTTTGTTTGGTATGTCCAAATACTTTCAATATCTGTTTGATGATTAAGTCAAATCAGAGTTCAGATAAGTTTTTTCGATAAAGTCGGCTTGATTGGCAACTTCGTGAATGACTTTTAAGAATTCGTCAGGATGTTGCTGCGCCAAATAAACCGGAAAGATACTTTGTGTATAAACACCTTCTACTTCCGTACCGTCTGATTTTGTATATTTTTTCAGACAGATGCATCCCAAATTTAAATAATTTGCTTCGCGCAAAAGCTGGATGGGACTTAGTTGATCGGAGAAATCGGCAATATGGCTTCTGATGAATAGCAAATCGCGGTCGTTTTCTATAATTTCTCCTAAATAAACCCGTTGCCAACGGTTTGCGCCATCGTTATTGTAACGAAGTGCATAATCCCATAAATAGGTCGTTTCATTGATTAAATTGATGGGATACCCTTTCGAAATAAAGTCTGCGAGTAGTGTTGGTAAATGTTTCATAGCATTAAATTTTTGTTGAATTATTTGTAACCGATTTTTTGTCGGCCTTCTTCGATTGTTGCTTCAAGATGCGCGACATCTTCCATCCTGATTTCTTTAAGTATTTCAGCGGTGCGTTGGTCAGCGGCAAGGGAAGCCATCCGCAGATGCTGTTTGTTAACTACTGAATCCACCATTTGGCGTATATATCGTGCATTCCCGAAATATTTGTCACGGGTATCATATGCTTTTTTCAGATAAGCCGAAATATGTTCTTTGGAAGGAGCATCCAGATGCAAATCATATTGAGAAAAGAGTCTTTCGCCTATGTTGAACAAATCCTCAAATGTATAATCGCTGAGTTGGTACACCGCATCAAATCGGGATTTCAGTCCCGGATTGGATTGTACGAATTCGTACATATTGTCGGGATATCCGGCTGCAAGCACTGCAAACTTTCCACGGTTGTCCTCCATGGATTTAAGCAAAGTTTCAATGGCTTCACTCCCGAAATCGTTCTCAGTTCCCTGTGCAAGCGAATAGGCCTCATCGATGAAAAGCACGCCACCCATCGCTCTTTCGATTGCATTTGAGGTTTTCAAAGCGGTCTGTCCTACATATCCCGCCACCAGATTTTGACGATCCACTTCGACCAAATGTCCTCGTTCCAAAAGCCCGAGTGCTTTGTAAATTTTACCTAATATCCTTGCCAAAGTAGTTTTTCCGGTTCCGGGATTTCCGGTCAGGATGGCATGAAGCGAAAATTTATGGAGCGCATCTTTTCCGGTTTCCGAATAAAATTTCACCAAATTTATTTTGTCTCTCACCATTTGTTTGATGTCTTCCAGACCTACCATTTGGTCCAGTTCTGCAAGTGCTTCATTCAGTTCATTTTGATTGATTTCAAGCTTGAGTTTTTTACCGCTATCTTTTTCAAATACCTTCAATAAATCAATGAGTTCAATCCGGCTGAGTTCTTCTGCAGAAAGATTTTCCCAATTTCCTTGTTGCAAAAGCCTTATTCCCATTTGTTTTTTGGCTTCGTCTATGATGCCGATAACTGTGCGGGCATTTCCAAAATTCCGGTCGCGACCGCGGTAAATCTCGGTTAAAATCTTTTTAAGTTCTTGTTGGCCTTCGGTGCTTAGCGTGGCTTCTTCCAGTTCGAGTGCACGGTGCGAAATTTCAATTAATTCCTCCGGAAGATAATCTTCGAAATAAAAAGTCTGGGAAAAACGGGATTTCAGTCCGGGATTGGAATTTAAAAACGTACGGACTTCATCAGGATATCCGGCTCCAATGATAGCAATGTTTCCGGGGCCGTCACTCATTTCTTTCATAAGGATTTCAATGGCTTCCGCACCAAAATCTTTGCCATCTGCCTCACGGGAAAGCGCATATACTTCATCCAGAAATAAGATTCCGCCACGCGCTTTTTCAATCATGGCTTTGGTTTTGGGAGCGGTTTGACCGATGAATTCTCCGATGATATCGGCACGGGATGCTTCCACTACATGGCCTTTGCTGAGCAATCCCATGGATTTGTAGATTTTTCCAAGCAGTCGAACTACAGTGGTTTTTCCTGTGCCCGGATTTCCGGTAAAGATACTGTGAAGTCCCAATTGACCGTCATCAGAAAACCCTTTTTCCATCCGAAGTTTATTGAATTTCAAATATTCGATATTGTCCCGAATGGTTTTTTTGACCTGGGTCATTCCTACGAGTTTGTCCAATTCGGCAAGTGCTTCTTCCAGTAAATTTTCTTGTGTTTCTTCTTTTTGTTTGGCGCGCTGCGTGGCACCGGGCAAATTGGAAATGACTTCCGTACTGCCGGCAATTTCCGTTTCACCTACTGTAAATTTGCCGGAAGCGATATTTACATCCATGAAATTGACATAGAAAAAATATTCGCCCTTTTTCCAATATCCGGGTTGGGGAGTCCCATAGGAAAAAACGAGATTTTCGGCTTGAGCCGAAGTGATGGCGTTAAATGTTTTATCAAATTTATAGGAAGCGTAAATCGTCCCGTTTGCTGCATTGAAGATATAAAGTTTGAATTCAAGTGTTTTACCCAATAAGAATTTACGGAAAATGTTCAATTCCACTCCGACATATTCAGTGATGCCTACGTCGAATTGGCTCAGGTAACGCCGGCCTTCTCCTTTATCTTCCCGCATATCGAAATAAGCCGGATATAATTTGACCGATTCGAAATCAAAATAGGGGTTATCTGTTTCGGTTACCGGATCCATGTTGTCCACAAAAATGGTTTTGGTCATCAGCATTTTGCTATTCTCTGAGATTTCCCAAAAATACTGATCGGATTTCCAATATCCGGATTCAGGTGTGCCCCAGGAGAGTTTCAAAAGCTGAGAAATTTCTTGGGCAGGGATTTTTACATCGTGTTCCTGAGCATACATTTCTTTTTGGGTGGTAAGAGAAACGCAGCGTACTTTCAGTTTGGTGCTATATTCTTTTTTTCGGTGAGTCGGATTGATGATTTCGATGTCCCAGTAGAGGTAAGTCAGTTCTTTTTCGTTGAAACGGGTACGGTATTTATTGACCGATGGTAGTTCTGACTGAAGTTTCCCACTACCGAAAAATTGTATGTCTTTTATTAAGCAACTAATTGAATTTTGATCGGGTATGATTTGAGGGTCATTGGACATAAATGGTAGTTTAGTAAAGCCAATTTAGTAAAATAATCAGTTTGAATTTATCAATTTAGAATTTAATGTTGCATAAAATTGGGATAAAAAAAAATCACAATGAGCAATTTCATTGTGATTAAGTGACCGCGGAGGGATTCGAACCCCCAACCCTCAGAGCCGAAATCTGATATTCTATCCAGTTGAACTACGCAGCCATTTCGGTTTGCAAATTTAAAGGTATTTCTGATTATTCATAAAGAATTAATCAGTAAAATGAATATTATTTTCTGCTGCCATTCTATCAAATTCTGTTTGTAATCCATTGCCTGCCATGATTTCTTTGATTGATAAGATGATTAGTTCAGCATCTTCTTTATAAGGAGAATTTTCAGATTGATAAATATGATAGGCAATCACGATATTTTTTAAGGCATTTTCGAAATCGTCTAGCATAACACTGTTTTTGCCATATCCATAATATCCCTCAGGATTCTCCGGATAATATTTGATTAAGTTTTGATAATACAAATTTGATTTATTGTAATCCTCCATCAATGAATAAATTACACCCATGTTCATTAACGCAAAATCACCCTCCGGGAAAATGTCTAATGATTGATTGTAATATTTGATGGCATTTTCAAAATCTTCTATTTTACGATAAGAAGCAGCCAAATCATCCAAAGTCAAAATATTCATATCATCTTCTTTTAAAGACAATAAAAATCCTTCTATGGCAACCTCATATTTTCCCTCTTTCATTGCATCTTTTGCAATGATGTACCAGTTTCTCGCAATCTGATTATCCGAATAGGTATAAAACAAGTCCCTTTTTCTTTCTAAATTTTTGGAATCAGCATTTAAAACACATGTTTTCTGGGTCTGAAGGTCAATTTCTTTTAACATGTATTGGATTCCCTCTACTGTATTTGCTTTTTCTTGTAATTGAGGATCAGTTTCATCGATATATAATTTTGCAAAAGTTTGAGAAAGACAATTGAGATAAGAATCATCTTCAATAGCGGGTAATTCTTTGAGACAATCGCAGGTTTCTTGTGCAGCCTTTTCATAAAAACTTTGTCCAAATCCATGGAAACCAAATGTCACAAAAAAGCATAAAAATAGTTTTCTCATAATGAATATTCAACTATAATCCCAAAACTTTTACGCCTTGTTCAAAGATGATATCGTCCGGAATTCCTTTTGATTTTAATTTGTCCAAATCCGATTGTAATTCTTTTGAAATATGTCCTTTTTCTTCGGTCAATTTTTTGACGCCTTCATAATCTCCATTTCCTTGTAGTGTCAATATCAATTCGGATAAACCATTCATGGCCGATTCCATTTTTGCGAAATCCACGATGTATTTTCCTTCTTTGGTGCGTTTAAAAGCGCCATGCTCTTTGAAATAATTAAAACAAATCATGTTGGCCGATCCGTGTGCACTTTCACCAAACCTTACCGAACGAAAGATCCCGGCCAGAAAAGTGACCATATAATCTTCTTTTTGTCCTTCCAATTCTCCTTTTTCAAGCAATTGGTTGACCATGTACAATCCCAAAATATCGGCTTTTCCTTCTTCCAAATGCGATTGTTGTTCTTTTAGTGCTTCGCGAACGGTTCCTTTGTTATTGATCGTATTTTTTATACCCAATCCATGCGCCACTTCGTGAAACATAACATTGGCAAAAAATGCTTCAAATTTCACGTGTTGACGTTGGGAATCGTCGATGAGCACATCTGCAATCGGCACCATTATTTTATCAAATTTAGCCCGCATGGCATTTTTGAGTTGTAATCTACGGGTTCCTTTTTCCAATTGGACGCGTT
>JBEBVY010000029.1:0-23630 GCA_040392505.1 Moheibacter lacus
CGTATCCAGAAATGTCGCTCCCGCCCATAGCGCAGTCGTTACCATTGGCGCATTTTTGTCCGGTTCGGCCGGCAATGTGGTGGCCCAATCGGCTCTCCTTCGCTTATCCATCCGGACCAAAACGCCCGAAGACCGGAAACTCGTACTCAACCAAATCCGCTCGCTCACCCAACACCAAACTGAAGGCTTTGGATGTACCTACGAAATCATGGAAGGGATTCCGGGTGCTGTTCTGGTGAATTCCGAAAAAGAAACCTTGGAAGCTTTTGAAATCGCTAAAGCCCAATTTGGGGAAGATCGGGTAGAATATCCGGGGCCGACTTTCTTGGGATCCGAGGATTTCGCCTTTATGCTCCAGCAATCACCGGGCACCTATTGCTTTATTGGTAACGGTGATACCCCAATGGTTCACCATCCTGAATTTGTATTTAACAAGGAGCTCTTGACCCAGGGTGCGGCCTATTGGGTAGCGCTAACGGAAGGTTATCTCAAGGCTTAAGATTTGAAATGGATTTTATTTTATAGGGATTCGTTTCGGTTTGTAGGAGAAACCTTGTCAAGGTTATATTTTTTATTTATTTACTTATTTCTCTTGAAATTCTCGGCTTGCTCCAACACGTTTTTGTACACGTCTTCTTGTGTGATTGGAGGATATCCAAACTCGTGAAGTTTCACAATAATGTCCATTTTTAATTGTGCTTTTATATCGTCACGGTCGCTCCAATCAGGATATTTTGCGGTGTCATCTACAATTTTTTTGATTTCACGTGCAAGTTCTAACATTTTATTGTTATCAAATTCAAAACCGTATTGCTTACAAATCATATCCAAAATATCGTAAAACGCTTTCTCTTCGTAATCAATACCTAAATCCTGAAACGAATCCATTTCTGCACGAAGCTTAATGATTAAATCTATCATTTGCTCAGCCGTATCGAACTGTATGCCTTCATAATCTAAAATATCCCCTTCACTGCGTTCGTTGTAACGATTGATAATCGACTGTAAACGTTCTGAAAAATCCTGCCCTTTTACTTTGTTTACCTTTTTAAAATCGTTTATGGTTTGCTTTAATAAGCGTTCTAAAATCTTAATCTTGGTATTTGGTAATTCTAAGTTGGAGATTTTTTCAATAAATTTATCGTTAAACAAATCAATCGCATTGGCTTTGTTATTATCTAATTTAAAGATCTCTTCAACCCCTTCAGAAACAATTGCTTCTTCCACCAATTTAGCAACTTTGGCATTCATCTGAGCTGTGTCAGGTGCTTCACCCTTAGTTAATTTCACTACGATTGATTTTACTGCAAAATAGAAATGAATTTCGTCTACTTCCTTTGGTGTAAATAACTCAGAACCACTCACCAGATTGTAAGCCGACTTTAATTTTTTGGAAACATCCATAAAGAGTTTTTCCGAATCTTCTGTTTTCAAAACCAATTCTGAGGCTTTATTTAAACAGTTTAAACGCTGAACAGCTAATCCTTCAAAATAATCTTTGGTGTCAAACTGATGGAAGAACTGACGTAACAAATCCACTTGATCGCGAACGATGATTTCGGCCTGACTGATGTCTTCGAAATCATCTTCAGCCGTTTGGTTGTTAAATAATCCCAAGGCATGATTTAAATTCTTTTTGATGCCAATATAATCCACGACCAAACCTCTATCTTTTCCTTGATATTTTCGATTGACACGAGAAATAGTCTGAATCAGATTATGTGTTTGTAACGGTTTGTCAATATAAATGGTGTCCAAAAAAGGAACATCAAAACCTGTCAGCCACATATCCACCACAATGGCAATTTTGAAGTTAGACTTAATCTGTTTAAACTGTCGGTCTAATTCTTTTCGGTCTTCTTTATTTCCCAATAGATTCCATAAACTTTCTTCGTCATCTTTATTTCGGGTCATAACCATTTTGACTCGCTCTATGGATTTGATTTCTTTCTGTTCTTTATCTGTTAGAGATTCAGGGAGTCTCAATTCGCCCCATTCTGGTCGCAAGGCTAAAATTTCCTGATATAGTTTATAAGCAATTCTGCGAGAAGCACAAACAAACATCACTTTTCCAGCAACCGTAGCGTTTTCCTTCACACGATTTTCGTAATGTTCAATAAAATCTTTCGCAATCGCTTTGATGCGGTCTGAATCACCCAAAACAACTTCCATTTTGGCAATGGCTTTCTGACTGGCTTCTACATGATATTCCGACGCTCCTTCTGCAACAGCTCTTTCATAGTATTTTTCTATTTCCTGAACTTTATTGTAATCTAAATTGACTTTTGCCGCCCGACCTTCATACACCAAACGAACTGTAATTTCATCATTGACCGATTCAAACATGGTGTATTGATCGACAACATCCCCAAAAACTTCTAAAGTTTTATCAATCGGCGTTCCTGTAAAACCAACATAGGTGGCATTTGGCAAAGAATCATGTAAATATTTTGCGAAACCATAGGATTTGGTTACACCATTATATTCATCTATTTTGACTTTTAAATCCAAATTTACTTGCGAACGATGGGCTTCGTCAGAAATACAAATAATATTGGTGCGATCGGATAAAATATCCTCATCTTCAGCAAACTTTTGAACGGTTGTTAAAAATACGCCACCGCTTTCTCTACCACGCAAACGAGCTCTTAAATCTGCTCTTGATTCGATATTGATGATGTTTTCATCACCAATAAAGTCTTTTGCATTGGTAAAATCTTTAGATAGTTGATCATCCAAATCGGTTCTATCAGAAATAATAATGATTGTCGGACTTGCAAAATCCGTAGAACGCATCAACAAACGCGACAAATACAACATGGTATAACTCTTTCCACAACCAGTCGCGCCAAAGTAAGTTCCTCCTTTACCATCACCTTCAGGTTTGCGGTGAACTTTGATGTTTTGATACAGTTTGTTGGCGGCATAATACTGCGGATATCGACTTAAAATCTTTATTTCATTTTTAGAGGTATCTGGAAACAATACAAAATGATGAATAATATCCACCAATCGGTTTTGGTTCAACATTCCGTGTACAATCGATGTTGTGGTTTCAATTCCGGTCAGTGCTTTCTTTTCTTCACCCGTAATTTTGTTCCAACCATAGAAAAACTCATAAGGAGAAAACACCGTTCCGGCTTTATTGTTCACCCCATCACTAATCACACAAAACACATTGTATTTTAGTAATTCGGGGATATCTCTTTTGTAACGTGTAGTTAATTGCTTGTACGCATCATGTATGGTAATTTCTTCTTCAATGGTTGTTTTAAATTCAAAAACCACGACAGGAATTCCATTGATGTACAAGATCAAATCAGGAATACGTAATTCGCTTCCTTGAATTTCTAGTTGATTGACGATTTTGAATATATTGGCTTGTACATGCTCAATATCAATATATCGAATATGTAAATCTTTTTTTGATGGATCGTTTCGTTTGAAAATTAAACCATCTGCCAATAATTTGCAAATGTATTTATTAGACTCGTACAGATTCGAAGTCGATTGAAACGCCAATTCATTAGTAATACTTTCCAGTTCTATTTCTTCCAAATCGGGATAACGATCTTGTAAAAAAGCGCGCAAATCTTCCTTAATCAATACTTCTTGGTTAGAAGTTCTTATTAATTCTTTACCGTTTATATAGTGATAGCCTTCTGTTTCCAAAAGGCTTATAAATGCTTGTTCTAATTGTGATTCGGTGTATTTCATAATAACTTTTTCAAGTTGTGTTTTTTGGTTTTTTGTGAAATATAATTCAATTATTATGTATTAAATGCACTTGTCATTAATTCTTGTTCCGCCCTAGAAATGCCGATTTGTTTTGCAATCGCTTGCCAATTTTTAACTACGGCCATCACTTCATGTATGATCTGATCCATTTCTTTGGATGTTAATCTAAAATATTCGCCAACACTTTTAGCCAAATCAAAATCTAAGGCGTTATTATCCATATCTATATTCAATGCTAAACCATCTTTATCTATCGATGGATTCAAATCATAGGCAGGCGATAAAATCCAACCTTCATTTGTTAAAATAAATCCGTGATTTCGTAAATGATCGTCTGTATTAGATATGGCAATATTAAAGATGATTCTTCGCCACAATTGTGCTAAATTTTCGTTGATATTAGCTCCATGAGTTTGGATAAACTCCGCTATATCTAAATAACTGGCAGGTTGATTTTTGATAGTCTCTTCATTATTTCCTGTCATGGTCATTGCCGATGCAAAATGAATTCGATGAGTTCCTTCACGATCAAAACGTTTGGTAAAGAAAGTATGGTAAGGACCATTAATCTTCTCAATTTTACATTCGGCCATAGTTATTCCGGATTGTATCGCTAATTGATACGCTAAATATTCCCAAGCTGCTTTATCTATCGTATCATTTTTAGATGGAAATTTAGCAATCCAAGGATGATAGTTGTCGTCTAAAATATTCGCTTTTGGACGTGCTCCACCCAAAGAAGAACCTGGTGCGATCAATAGTTGTAGCCATTTGATGATAGCTTCATTATCGGTATCATTTTCGTAATGAACGACCGCTTGTTGTAATTCTCGAACAGTAGACCAAGGAGGAGTTGCCTTTTCTGTATCGTTATCTAAAAAATCACCATTTGGATCTAATTTAAAACGCAAAGCACCCATACGCGTTTCGTCATAAACCCCTAATAAGAAATCGATATCGTATAGCGTTTTCGCTTTTTCACCTTTTAGTTTGGCTAGTTGCGCCTCACGTCTTTTCATCAGTGTACGTCCCCAAGTATCAGGCATACTGTCTAAAAATAGACCAAAGTTTTCTTTCTCGTTGGCAAATTGTGGTCCAGCATATAAATGTAAATCGGGATCTAACTGATATTGGTGACCAGACTTTAGCCATTGCTTATCGTACGAAAAGCTGAATGCTTTACGCCCCTTAGCTTGATGGGCTGATAAAATGCCCATGAGCATTGTACCTTCTAGTTCTTGCCAATCAGCATAAACGTAAATATCTGTTTTTTGTACCGCCATCTTATAATAAGTCTAAATCTTGTAATTTTCTCCCGAAGGTATCGTCTGCTGCCAACTTTAGAAAATCGTCTTGTAAGCCTAAAACCCGAAGTACATTAAAATAAGCCCCCATCGCCACACTAGGTTCTCCTTTTTCGATTAAACTTAAAGTAGAACGCGAAATATCTGCCCTTTCTGCCACTTGCACTGCAGTTAATTTGCGACGTTTACGAGCAAGTTTTATTTGCTCACCCATTTGTGATAAGGCGTTTTTATATCGAGGTAAAACCATTTGCTTCTTCATAAATGTCCGTTATTTCATGCAAATATAATTAAAACGACTGAAATAACAGACGTTTTAATTTTCTATCTTTTTATTAATTGTTTGCAAAAAGGATTATAAATGCTTGTTCTAGTTGTGATTCGGTGGATTTCATTTTTTATAAAATTTATCATCTTCCCATTTTGCGGGATTATTGAAGATGTATTCCGAAATACGTTGATAGGATTGTTCGTTTCGGATGATATGATCGTAATAATTTCGTTGCCACAATTTAATGGGCGCATCAAATGCACACAATAAATTTATTTGTTTTGTAACCGATGATTTATATCCACGGACAATTGCACCAATTGTTTGTGACGGACCCCGTTGGGGCGTTTTGCAAACGCCCCAATTATCATCCAGCGAATGCAATTCATTATTATTGGGCGAATGCAATTCATTATTATCCGGCGAATGCAATTCGTTGTTATTGGGCGAATGCAATTCATTATTATCCAGCGAATGCAATTCGTTGTTATTGGGCGAATGCAATTCGCCCCTACCGATACCCAACAATTGTATGATGCCGTGTATATGATTTGGCATTACCACAAATTCATGCAATTTCACATTGGGACGAATTTCGGCGGTTTTTAACCATTCATCATGGGCAATTTGCCCATATTCATTCAAAACCATTGTACCGTTTTCAACCTGTCCGAAACGACAAATTTTATCCTCACAACAAATCGTAACAAAATACAATCCCGATTGGCTATAATCATAGCCAGCCAAACGAATCGACTTGCGATGGTGTTTATTTGGGTTGTAATTGCTCATTTAATTATTATTTGTTTAGTTTTTTTTTACCCCTCCAGCGTTGCCAAGCGACTTAACAACTACGATTGTAGTTGGGAGTGTTTTGTATTTTTTACCCAAAGAAGCAATGGAACTGATCTTCTTTTATAATCGCTAATAAATCTTGTAAATGATCAGCAATTGGGTGTGGATCGTACAACTCCCATTTACCTGAAGCGCGCATCCAATACAAGGACCAAGAATTGGTGGTTTTCGTAAAACGTATTTTTGCAAAATCGGACTGAATTAACTCATTCGGATTATTCCAAAATGGACGAATCGTATATAAAATAGCAGTATTCTTTTCCCAAGAATACCCAAAGTCTAATTGTTTGCGTATCTCGTGATCTTCTGGTCGTAAGCCTTCTACAAATTGTTTAATATATACTTCGCTAATACTAATTTCTTTTCCCATTTGTGTTGATTTTTATAGCAGTTTAGTTTTCTTTCACCCCTCCAACGTTGCCAAGCGACTTAACAACAAGGATTGGAGATGTGTGAGTTTTTGGTTTTGAGTTTTATAATTCTCTTTTTGATTATTAATTAAAATAATTTTCGCATCAAATAATTCTATTAATATATAATCTGGAATTTCTTTTTCAAGCATATGAATATCATTTCTATTTAATGTTGGTACAGCAGAACCTGCACCCAATTCTTTGAGATTCACAGTCTGTAGAAAGTACAACGAGTAAAAAGGCAATCCCTTTTTAAATTCCACAATGTACAATGACGTATTTAATGGCCAACAAGGCTTATCATAATAAAATAATTCTCCTAAAGAACCACTTCTTCCTGTTATAATAGTTGGTCTATCAATTTTATATTCGTTATGATATTCAGCTATACCTGTAGAAGCAAAAATTGGAAATTCACCAAATATTCTATTTTGAGATGGTAAATCATGCCCTCTTTGGAAAGTAAATAAATCTCCAATAGTTCCAACCTCCCAACCCTCAGGAATTTCCTTTTCTAATTCTTGGTTGTAAACCATTTTCCCTGCCGTCCTTAACTCCGTTTGCGGGGCAGGTAAACTGGTTTTTAGTTGAGTGATTCCGCCTGCTTTTTCAATTTGCCTGCTTATCCAAGTTCTACCATAGCCTGTTTTTAAATCTTTTTCTCTTTTTGCGGCTTCTTCCTTTGTTGCAAAACTTTCCCAATGAATAACTTTTAAAGGTTTATTAAGTTTTGTCCATTCAGCACCTTCTCCCATATAGTGTTCGTAAAACCTACGGTATAAATCATTCGTCATTCCTTTATAAACAGAATCGTTCTCACATAAGATAAGATATACAAACCAAGTTTTGCCATCTGAAACGGGTAAACCACCCACCCTACTATATGTACAAACACTTCCTATCTTAGTAATATATTCATCGATTGGCAGATTTTGGTTTACCTGCCCGTGAGGACGATAGCCCGAAGGAAGGCAGGGAAACTCAAAATCAACAAACCATTGCTTGTACAACGTTTGAGCAGTAGCTTCTAACTTCTCGCAGATTTGTTCGTTAACTTTGATTTTGTTTTCTACTGCTTGGTATTGGGCTACAATTTCTCGTTGTTTTTTGATGGATGGAACAGGCAATTCCATATTGCAAAAATCTTCCCATTCTAAGCTTCCACGAACTCCACCAACAGCGTGAAAACAAGCTTCTCTATCAAATTCACTTCTTGAAAACCACAGCATCAAATATTCAGGTATTAGTTCCTTTTCATCAATCACTTCAAATACAGGATATGCTTGAGATATAATAGCTACATCTAACTGCTTTAACAAAGCAACAGGCATTTTCTTATCTCTTCGAACTTGCATCGTACTACAAGCAAATTGGTTTTTACGAATAATTTTATAATTACTCATATCAGTTCCAATAGTGTTGGCTACGGAAGGAATGAACTTTTTATTTATTGTTAATCCAACAAGATGTGTAATGCTTAAATCTTTGTTTCTAACATCAACCAATTGGATTAAATCACCAATTTTTCTATAACTCATAGCCCAACGATTTAAACACGTTTGCTACTTCTTGTTTCAAGGCTTCTTCTTGTTGAAACAACTCTTTCAGTTCCGTTTGCAACGATTGCATTTGGGTATCGTAATCGATGTTTTCGTCACGGTTTATAAACTCAATGTACTTACTTGGAACCAACGAATAATCTTTTTTACGAATTTCTTCTAAAGTTGCAGAGTAACAATATTCGGGTTCGTTCACATAAGACGTTTCTGCATCTTTTTGTTGCCAATTGTGGTAGGTCGCTGCAATCTGCTCAATATCTTGTTCCGAAAATTGAATGAATTTCTTTTCAAACGGTTCTCCTTTTTGGCGTAAATCCATAAATAATACTTCACCTTCGCGGTTGCGATAGTTTTTTACGCCATCGTTTACTTCAACGGTGCGCTCTTTTTTATTTCGGTTCAATATCCAAAGCGTCACTGAAATATTTGTAGAGTAAAACATATCTTGAGGAAGAATCACAATCGCTTCTACCAAGTCGTTTTCTATAATTTGTTTACGGATTTTGTATTCTTCGCCACCGCCACTCAAAGCACCGTTTGCCAAGATAAAACCAGCCACACCGTTTTGAGAAAGTTTAGAAATCATGTTCAAAATCCATGCATAGTTGGCATTGGATTTTGGAGGAACTTCGTAACCTGTCCAACGTGGATCGTCTGTTAATTCGTTTTCAGCACGCCAATCTTTTAAGTTGAACGGCGGATTCGCCATGATGTAATCGGCTTTCAATTCTTTGTGCTGATCGTCACCAAACGTATCGGCGGCTTTGTTACCTAAATTGGCAGATATCCCACGAATGGCTAAGTTCATTTTTGCCAGTTTAAACGTGGTATTCGTTAACTCTTGTCCGTAAATGGAAATGTCTTTTTTGTTTCCTTGGTGTTTTTCGATAAACTTCAACGACTGCACAAACATACCACCCGAACCACAAGAAGGGTCATAGATTTTCCCTTTGTAGGGTTCAATCATTTCGGCAATTAAGTTTACAATCGACTTTGGTGTATAGAATTCACCTTTCCCTTTTCCTTCTGCAATAGCAAACTTGCTCAAGAAATATTCGTACACACGCCCCACAATATCTTGGGCTTCATCACGAAGCGTATCGATGTTGTTGATGGTATCCAATAAAGCCGAAAACTTAGATTGATCCAATCCCAATCGAGAGAAATAGTTATCCGGTAATGCACCTTCTAACGATTTGTTGGTACGTTCTATAGTTTTGAGTGCGGTATCTACTTTAAGGGTAATGTCTTCTTGTTTGGCGTTTTCGATAATAAAATCCCATCGCGACTCTTCAGGTAAATAGAATACATTTTCTGCCTGATAGAATTCTGGTATTTCTAAGAAGGCTTCTTTACCTTCTGCTATCAATTTTTCTCTGCGTTTGATGAATTTATCGCTTGCAAATTTCAAGAAGATCAAACTCAATACAACGTGTTTGTATTCTGAAGGTTCTACGGAACCACGTAATTTATTGGCGGAATCCCAAAGGATTTCTTCGGTAGATTTAGATTGTAATTTTTTAGCCATGAGCTATTAATTCTTAAGATGATTCTAAAAACCCCGAAATTAAAGAATAATTTCCAAGCGTCCTTATGGATTCCCGTAATTTCAAACTTTATTTGTTTCATTTCTCCCCAACAAAAAAACCGCTGCAATCCGAAATTTTAACCAACTTTGTGTAAACTCTACAAAACATGAAAACACTAGTTTCACTGCTTCTCATTCTGATGGTATTCGGAATGATAAAAGCGCAGACCATCGGACATTTGCATTATCAATTAGAATTTTCCAGCAACAATCCGGCTATGCCCATTATAGAGGGTTCGTACATGGATTTTTATTTTACGCCACAATCTACCCGAATGGATTTGAATATGGGAGCGTTGATGAAGTTGAATACGATAGTCGATTTAAAAAAAGAAAAAGGCATAATGCTGATGGAAATAATGGGAATAAAAAACGCTAAGGAATTAAATTGGGCGAATGATGTTTCGGGTGCTTCTCTTCCCAAAATCACGGTAACGAATGAAACCAAAACCATCATCGGTTTTCTGTGTACCAAAATAATTGCAAAAGATGAAAAAGGTGCTGAATCAATTCTCTGGATTACCAAGGATTTAAAAGCTTATTTAAAAGGTCAGAACCAATTTGGATCTACCCCTTTTGAGGGTGTGCCTTTGGAATTTAATTCCGAAGCTAATGGCATGAAAATGCATTTTATAGCCACCGAATTTAAGGATTATGTAGATTCCCAAATGTTCAGTTTGGAAATCCCTGGGGACTATCCGCTCATGACCGAAGAAGACTTTAAGAATTTAGGTTTAAATCCCTGAGCGTTTACTGAATTCTTGTACTTGATAACGCTCCAACTTCCTAGTGTCCGCCTTAGCGGATTGTGCCTTCCCTGCCTGTCGGCAGACAGGTTTGCGTTCTTTGTGGTTAAACAAAACGATAAATATAAATTAGGTGAGAAAAAACTGTGAAACCTGAAACCTGAAACCTGAAACCTGAAACTCTGCTAAGCAGATCATCTTAATACTTAATACTTACATCTTAATACTTTTTTTACCACAAACCTGTCTGCCGACAGGCTGAGGCCACAAAGGTTACCACAAAGTACACAAAGGTAGAGTTCCTGAAACATCAGAATCGAGCATCTTCTCGAAACTTCGGGATCAAACTTAACAAACTTAATTCCTTAATGGTAAAAAAACATTGTGCTCCTTGTATATTCCTTGTGATCCTTGTGGTAAAAATACATAAGAGTCTTAATATTAATACTCAGATCTCAATACTTTTTTTACCACAAACCTCTCTGCCGGAAGAGAATTAAATCTAGTTTTTCCGTTTGCAATAGATTTGAATTAACGACATGAATTGTCGCTTTAAATTCTTACATTTGAAATAGAAAACAATTTATAGAAAACTTATGTCCAAACAAGAATCCCTTTCCCGTCATCGCATCATCATCCAGAAATTGAGAAATAAACCTTCATCTTTTGAAGAAATTTTGGATAAATTGGAATCTGACTCCGAACTGCATGAAATGAATTTTGAAATTTCCAAACGCACTTTCCAACGCGATTTGAAGGAAATCGAAACACTTTACGGTATCGAAATCAAATTTAACCGTTCGCAAAAAGTGTATTTTATAAATGAAGACAATCAGGACGAATACAGCGAACGGATGTTTGAAGCCCTCGATATTTTCCAGGTCTTGAATCTCAATCAGTCCTTTTCGGAATTCATCCAGTTTGATACGCGCAAACCTGAAGGAACGGAGCATCTCAGCGGTTTGCTCTATGCCATCCAAAACCGGTTTCAGGTTCAGTTTCGATACCAGAAATTTTGGTCAGATGAAGTAGAGGTCAGGACAGTCGAACCTTATTTATTGAAAGAATTTAAAAAGCGCTGGTATGTGTTTGTTTATGATTTAAAGCGAAAAGAGTTCCGCACTTTTGGTTTGGACAGATTGTTTGCGCTTAACATTACCCAAACCAAATTCCAGCATCTACAAAAACTCAATCCAAAAGAATTCTTCAAGGATTGTTTCGGAATTGTTGGACCCGGAGCCCACAGCCCGGAAGAAATCAAATTGAAATTTACAGAAGGACAGGGCAATTACATCCGTACGATGCCGCTCCACCATTCGCAGCAAATTCTTCAAGATGAAAACGGCGAAATGATCGTCCGACTCAGATTGGTTCCCACCTACGATTTCGTTCAGGAAATACTTTCTCACGGCGAATTTATACAGGTTTTGGAACCAAAAAGTTTAGGAAATGAATTGAAAATCCGCTTGAAAAAAGTGGTTGAACTATATAAGTGAAACAGACAAAATAACCGGAATTTTGGGATTTGAGAATGAATTTTAAAATGGAGGGTTTGATTTCTGTTAAAAATCATTTAACTTCACTTCAAATTAAAATCAGATGAAAAAACTTTTTTTACTATCTATTGCTTCCCTTGCCTTTTTGAGTTGTAAAACGACCGTCAAAGAAAGATGGGATTATTTTCCGGACAAGGTCAGTTTGAACGAATACAATCATTTGGAATTTGTAAAAGTGAAAAACGGTAAAACGGTAAAAGTGAACCTGGAAGAAAATCCTTCGACCGGATATTCCTGGAAAACGGAAACCCAACAAGAGTGTATAGTAAATCTAAACGATGCAGGTTATCAGCAAAATGAAGCTCCCGAAGGCATGGTCGGTGTGCCGGGCGTTCATACCTATGAAATTACCGGTGCATCCAACGGCGTTTGCCTGATTGAATTCAAAAAATTTGCCCCGGGTGAAGAAAAACCCCAGGAGAAAAAAGCGATTTATTTTATTGTCGAATAAATTTCTGTGTATAAAATTTGAAGTCCGGAGAAATTCGGACTTTTTTTATTTAAATTCTGAAAATTTGTACAAAAAATAGGGCAGTTGACGAACACCTAAACTTTTCCAAAGATAAAATTGTTGTTCCCAATTCAGGGAAACCCATTCTGCCAAAACCTTTTTATTTTGGTTTGTTTCATCGGGAATTCTGAGAATCGGATGATCGTGAAAAAAATCATTGATTTCCGACAAAGTCTGAATACCCGGGATGTAATCGTTTGAATTTTTTGAATGGGAAGCAAAAAGCAAATAGAACACCTGATCGGGGACAACTCGTTTTAAAGCGTTTTCATCTTCTTGTCTTCTGATGGAGACTTGGTTTCTTCTGTTTTTGTCTTCTTCAAAATTGACAATGGAAACAATAATTTTGGAAGGAAAATTTTTAACATCCAATTGGGAAACAGATCTGAATTCCAATTTGTCATGGTCGGGATCGATCAAAGTTCTCAATTGCGAAAAAAATTCCGTGTAATTCATGAGTTTTATTTTTTGCCAACTAAATGTAGGACAAATATCTACTGTATGTTAAAATTCCAGTCAAATATTTTGACCCTAAAACCTTAGCGAGTTTTGCGTAAACCTTGGAGAGCTCTGCCTGTCGGCAGATAGGTTTGCGGTTAAATAAAACTATTTTCGGTTTCGAAAAATCAACGATTGTTTGATGTCATCATAACTGAATTTCCCATTCAGATCCTTGTAAATCTGTCCCAGTCCGGCTTCGGGGTTTTTCGCCAGAATTTTTTTTACGTTCTTCCATACATTCTCATCCGGTCGGAATCGTTCCAAATCAATTTCTTTATCGGTTTCCGCAATCCGGATCAGATGGCTCAAAATCGTTCCCTTTCCCAAACCTCTTTCCGCAATAATTTCTTTCAAACTTAACTTTTTTTCCACCAGTTTTTTGGTGATTTGGTAAGTTGATTCTTTTTCGGCTTTTCCTTTTTGTGCCAATTTTTCTTTGGTTTTGGCTATTTCCTTTTTGTCGGTTGTACCGCCGGAATATTGGATAAATCCTTTGAATTCATTTTCCAAATCTTTTTCTTCCAGCGAATCATCCCATTCCTCTGACAATTCCCGGAACCTAAAATCAGCTTTCATCGCCAATTCGTCCACTTCCAAAGCGGTTTGGTTCAAACCTTTTAACTTTAAGCCTTGCAAATCCCGCAAACGCGAAAGCGCAACATAACCCTGTCCTTTTTCAAATGCCCGACTCAGATCAATCATCGCCGCATCCAGCGTCATTCCTTGACTTTTATGCACCGTAATGGCCCAAGCCAATCGCAACGGAATCTGAACATAAGAAGCCAAAGGTTTTCCGACTTCGTCCTCGATTGCCCAGGTTTCGGCTTTGGCTTCGATTAATTCGTTGTCAAAGGTTTTCACTAGCGGATTTCCTTTGTCCGTAAATCCTGTTATCCGCCCCAGCGTTCCGTTTACATACCCGATTTCATAGTTATTTTTGATAAACATGACTTGCGCTCCGACTTTCAGTTCCAGTTTTTCCAACGCCAGAACCGATTTTTTTAAAACCTCAATCAGCGCATCGTTACCCTTGACAACAGCTTCAAAATAGCGGGAACCTCCTCCGATTTGTTCCAAATACATTTGATTGATCCGGTCAACATCGGCATTGTGTGTAAAAAGTTTGGTTTCCTGTTCGCCTTCATCCGGATGAAATTCCACACGGGATTCCAACAAATCAATGGACTGTTGTGTAACATTTCCACTTCGAATTTCGTTTAAGATTAAATTTAGATCGTTTTCAGTCTGTCGGTGTTGCTCGGTCAAATAACAGATCACGGGTTCGGCTTGCAACCAGGCATCGGACATAAAAGAAAATTTCTGTCGGGAAGATTCCAATTCGTTCCCGATGGGCGGCAACTGAAAAAAATCACCCGAAAAAACCACCTGAATTCCACCAAATGCCAATTCGTTTTCCTTGAAAAATTTCAACACGCGGTTTACCAGATCCAATTGATTTCGATGCAACATCGAGATTTCGTCAATCACCAAAACCTTTACAGCATCCATTTTGTCGCGGAAATATTTTTTTTCTTTCAGATTGGACAAATGTTTTACCGAAACTTCATCCCTTATCCCGATTCCCGACCAGGAATGAATCGTCTGGCCGTTCATATGCGTGGCTGCAATTCCGGTCGAAGCGGTTACCGCAACGCCGACTTTGTGTTCTTTCAGGTATTGGATGTATTGGTTAAGCACATAGGTTTTTCCGGCACCTGCAGACCCTGTCAGAAATACATTTCGACCGGATTTGAGGATGGAAAGTGCTTTGGATTGGTTCATTTTAAATTGGTTTCACGTCATTGCGAGCGCAGCGAAGCAATCCGTTGAAACTTGCTACAACATTTTAAGGGATTGTTTCTCTATGCTCGCAATGACTTATTCCCTGCGAATTTACAAATTCTAATCATTCTGCTCTTTGATCATTTTCTATAAAAAGAGCGAAAAAATCCGGTTTGAATAATCTGACACCCCGATTTGATCTCCATTCTCTAAAAATAATGTAATTTTAGCCCATTATTTTTCACAAATAAATTATGAATACATATAAAGTTTCGGTCAATAAAGAATTTCAGTTTGATTTGACAGAAGATCAGATGGAAAATTTGGACGGTATCCAATTGGAACCAAATCAATTTCATATTTTAAATAACAACAACTCTTTTTCGGTTGAAATCCTTGAGAACGATTTATTGAACCGCCAATATGTGGTGAATGTCAACGGAAACGAATACGAAGTTTCCATCGCCAATGATTTGGATCAACTCATCAAAGAAATGGGATTTGAAGTAGGCGCCGGAAAACAAATCAACGCCATCAAAGCGCCCATGCCGGGGTTGATTTTGAGCATCAATGTGGAAGTAGGACAGGAAGTACAGGAAAATGAAACTTTGTTGATTCTGGAAGCGATGAAAATGGAAAATAATTTCAGTTCGCCCAGAGCGGGAATCATCAAATCCATTTTGATACAGAAAGGAGATGCCGTGGAAAAAGGTCAATTATTAATCGAATTTGAATAGCCATAAGTAAGGTTTCAAATAACTTTAAACATTGAACCTTAAACTTTAAACAAAATATAATGAAGAAAATATTAGTTGCCAATCGTGGAGAAATCGCAATTCGCGTCATGAAAACCGCCAAAAAGATGGGCATCAAGACCGTTGCGGTTTATTCGACTGCAGACAGAGAAGCTCCCCACGTGAAATTTGCAGATGAAGCAGTATTAATCGGTGAGGCGCCTTCCAGCCAATCCTATTTATTGGGCGATAAAATCATAGAAGTAGCCAAAGAATTGGGTGTGGACGGAATTCATCCCGGATATGGTTTTCTTTCCGAAAATGCAGAATTTGCCGAGAAAGCAGAAAAAAACGGCATTACTTTCATTGGTCCGCGTTCCAAAGCCATCCAGATGATGGGAAGTAAACTGGCCGCCAAAGAAGCCGTAAAAGCGTATAATATCCCGATGGTTCCCGGATTGGACGAAGCGATTACCGATGTGTCAAAAGCCAAACAAATAGCCAAAGAAATCGGATTTCCGATTCTCATCAAAGCCTCAGCCGGAGGCGGAGGAAAGGGAATGCGCATCGTAGAAAAAGAAGAAGAATTTGAATCCCAAATGGAAAGAGCTATTTCTGAAGCAGTTTCTGCGTTTGGAGATGGTTCGGTTTTTATTGAAAAATATGTGGGTTCGCCTCGCCATATTGAGATTCAAATCATGGCAGATACGCATGGGAACATCGTTCATTTGTTTGAAAGAGAATGTTCCATCCAACGTCGCCATCAAAAAGTAATTGAAGAAGCACCTTCTTCCGTATTGACACCCGAAATCCGGAAAGCGATGGGAGAAGCTGCCGTAAAAGTAGCGGAAGCCTGCGATTATGTCGGAGCCGGAACGGTGGAATTCTTATTGGATGAAAATAAAAATTTCTACTTTTTGGAAATGAATACACGCCTTCAAGTAGAACATCCCGTGACGGAAATGATTACCGGAATGGATTTGGTCGAATTGCAAATTCGCGTAGCAAGAGGAGAGGTTCTTCCGATTAAACAGGAAGATTTAAAAATCAAAGGTCATGCGATGGAATTGCGTGTTTATGCAGAAGATACTTTGGATAACTTCCTGCCAAGTGTCGGGAATTTAGAAGTTTATCAATTACCAGAAGGAGAAGGAATTCGTGTGGACAATGGGATTGATGAAGGAATGGATGTTCCGATTTATTACGACCCGATGCTGGCCAAATTGATTACGTATGGAAAATCCCGAGAAGAAGCCATTTATATCATGTTGCAGGCAATTAAAAATTATAAAATCAAAGGAATCGAAACGACTTTGCCTTTCGGGAAATTCGTATTTGAACATGAAGCTTTTCTTTCCGGAAATTTCGATACCAATTTCGTGCAGAAATATTACAATCCGGAAGCAATCAAAGACCAATCTGCCAAAGAAGCTGAAATCGCTGCCATGGTAGCTTTGAAACAATATTTAGAAGATAAAAAAATAGTGAGACTACCGAATCTTTAAGGTGTCAAAATTTAGACTAAAAATATGAACGATAAAATACAAACATTAATTGATAAAGAAGCCCAAGCAAAATCGGGTGGGGGTCAAAAAAGAATCGATTCCCAGCATGCCAAAAAGAAACTGACGGCAAGAGAACGGGTTGAGTATGTATTGGACGATGGTTCGTTTGAAGAGATCGGAATGCTCGTTGAGCACCGTACCAGCGATTTCGGGATGGACAAAGAAAAATATCCGGGAGACGGTGTAATCACCGGATATGGAACCATCAACGGACGATTGGTATACATTTTCGCACAAGATTTTACCGTTTTTGGCGGTTCGCTTTCGGAAACCCATGCCGAGAAAATCTGCAAGGTCATGGACATGGCACTTAAAGTCGGTGCACCTATGATCGGGTTAAATGATTCGGGTGGAGCGAGGATCCAGGAAGGCGTTCGTTCATTGGGCGGATATGCCGATATTTTCTACAAAAATGTCCAATCTTCGGGTGTGATTCCGCAGATTTCGGCTATCATGGGACCTTGTGCCGGCGGTGCGGTTTATTCGCCTGCCATGACTGATTTTACGATGATGGTGGAAAATACTTCCTATATGTTTGTTACGGGTCCCAACGTGGTAAAAACAGTAACCAATGAAACCGTTACGGCAGAGGAATTAGGCGGTGCGAGCACCCATTCGACCAAATCGGGTGTGGCGCATACCACTTCTGCTAATGATGTGGAATGTCTGGAAGATGTCAAAAAATTATTGAGCTATTTACCTCAAAATAATGCCGAACTTCCGCCGCAACTCCCCTTTGAATTAGGGGAAGAGTTACGAACCAACTTGGATACCATCATACCGGAAAGTTCGACAAAACCTTACGACATGAAAGACGTGATCAATGAAATCATCGATGAAGATTCTTTCTTTGAAATTCATAAAAATTTTGCAGAAAACATCGTGGTTGGATTCGCAAGATTGGGCGGGAGAAGCATTGGGATCGTAGCCAATAATCCCATGTTCTTGGCCGGTTGTCTGGATGTCAACAGTTCTATAAAAGCCGCAAGATTTACACGTTTTTGCGATGCCTTCAACATTCCGATTTTGGTATTGGAAGACGTGCCGGGATTCTTACCGGGAACCGATCAGGAATGGAATGGAATCATCGTTCACGGAGCGAAACTATTGTACGCTTTATCGGAAGCAACAGTTCCCAAAGTAACGGTCATCACCCGCAAAGCTTATGGTGGTGCTTATGATGTGATGAATTCGAAGCACATAGGAGCCGACATGAATTTTGCTTGGCCTACGGCCGAAATTGCGGTAATGGGCGCAAAAGGAGCATCTGAAATTATTTTCAAAAAAGAAATTGCGGAAGCAACGGATCACGAAGCCAAATTAGCCGAAAAGGAAAAAGAATACGCTGAATTGTTTGCTACACCTTATGAAGCTGCCAAACGAGGATTCATTGACGAAGTAATTTTACCACAGAACACGCGTAGAAAATTAATCAAAGCGTTTGCGATGTTGGAAGGGAAAGTGGTAGATGGCCCCAAACGTAAACACGGGAATATTCCTTTGTAATAGATTAATTTGAAATAACAGAATTCCGCATGGATGAAAATCAGTGCGGATTTTTATTTCAAATCAAATTTCGAGTTTTGGAAAATTTACATTGTAGATAAAATTATGCTTTCCTCTTCTTCAAAATCGGCATAGCCCACAAAAAGCACATGGCACAAAAAGCCAAAACGAACATCGTTAAAAACATCGTGACAGAACTTTCTCCTTGAAAGATTCCGATTGCTGCGGCAACCATTGCTCCTACACCCATTCTGATGGCTCCGCCCAAAGCCGATGCCGTGCCCGATTTGTCAGTAAAAGGAGCCAAAGATGCCGCTGTGGCATTGGGATTGATAAATCCGATCGTGAACAGAATGGAGAATAATCCTACTACTAAAAACGGATAAGGAATATTGGGATTGAACAAGACGATTACTAACACTAATGCAGTGATGACGGTCAAAACAATCGAAGCATAATTCGAAATTTTGATGTAATGAAACTTTCGTGTCAGCCAACCATTTAAATAACTTCCCGATATAATTCCCGATGCGTTGATGGCAAATAAAATAGAAAAAGTCGCTTTATCAAGACCATAAAATGTCAAGAATATAAACGAAGCCGATGAAATATAGGCAAACATAATTGACATGGAAATACTTCCGGCCAAGGTATAAAACAAGAAGGTTCTGTCTTTCAAGATTTCAGTATATCCTTTCATGATTTCTCCGATTCTCAATTTATTGGAATGCATATATTGACTCGTTTCGGGAAGAAAAAATTGAATCATTAAAATCACCAAAAAAGCAAAAACAGCCAGAAAATAAAAGATCACATACCAATCCCAATTCGCCACAAAAAAACTTCCCACACTTGGGGCAATCAAAGGCGCAACGCCCATTACCAACATGATATAGGAAAATGCTCTAGGTCTGGCTTGGATTTCATAAACATCACTTATGATCGCCGCAGAAGCAACCATTCCTACGCATCCACCGAGTGCTTGTAAAAAACGCATTCCGATCATCATGTCGATTGAGACCGAAAAAGCACAACCCAGCGCTGCAAGCATATAAATGCTCAACCCAAAAAGCAAAGGTTTTTTGCGGCCATATTTGTCCACAATCGGGCCATAAACTAGCTGTCCTATTGCGATTCCGACGAAATAGGAGGTAAGCGTAAAGGCAACATGTTGCTCATCTGTGTACAAATCTTCCGCTATTCTTTGAAAACCCGGAAGATACATATCGATCGTAAAAGGACCTAAAGCGGCTAAGATTCCCAATAAAATTATAAGGTAATTCTTGTTGATTTTTGTGTGCGTCATAGAAGACCGCAAAGGTAGGTCAATCTTCTATTTGATTCAATTCTTTAACAAATAGAAATTCAAAAAGATTTAAGGGGTTAATTTGGTCGATATATTGAAAATCGCATCACCCTGAAAGACGATGGCAGCCTGGTTTTCATTGATGATATAGCCTGAGTTAGGAGCCGTAACCGGAATTTCCACCGAACCGTAAGGATCGGTAATCCAGGCAATCGTTTGTCCTTCTTCCACCCAGGTTCCCGCAGCTGAGATACTTTGAAAAAGCCCTGATAAATCAGCACGAATCCAATGCGATTCCTCGATATAAATCATCGGATTTTCTGCTTTTTTAACTTGAAATTCATCTTTTATCATATCCAAATGATGTAAAAAGCGAAGCGTTCCCTCTTTTGCATCTTCAACTATTTTGGGATTGATGTCCAATGATTTTCCACCTTCAAACAACAAATATTTTTTTCCTAATTTATCACAGGATTCCCTGAATGAACCTTCGATATTTTTTGAATAGAGCAGGAAAGGGGCGTGAAAAGCTTCTGAAAGCGATTCTAATTCGGGCTGGTTTTCCTCGATACGTAATTGAGATACATTAAAACGACCTCTTCCACCTGCGTGAAAATCAATTACATAATCCACTAAAGGAATGATATGTTCCATCAAATTATAAGCAAATTGACTGGCAAGAGATCCGTCTCGGCTTCCGGGAAACACTCGATTTAGATCACGACCGTCGGGAAATTCGCGGGATTGGTTTACAAATCCAAAAACATTGATAACCGGAATACAGATAATCGTTCCTCTTTTGGGCCGGTTCATTTTTTTGCGAATAATCTGCCGGACTGCTTCGATGCCATTGAATTCGTCACCATGTAAACCTGCTGAAAGCAAAACGACAGGACCTTTGAGGTTGGAATGGGAAACGATGATGGGGATTTTTAATTCCGTCATGGTATGCAATTGCGCAATTTTCAGATTGACGGTTTTGGTTTCTCCCGGTAATATTTCTTTGTCCAGAATCTGAAAGCTTTCTGTTTGAGTCATGGGATTCGCAATTTTATGGCAAAATTAAAAGATTTAATTAAATGGGTTGGAAGCCTTTCGATTGAATGCTATCAGGATAAGAGGTTCCCAATGTTCGAATGGGTAGCTTGTGTCATTCTGAACGGAAATCAGTAGAGCAAAAGAATCTCATAATTGCCTCCCGCAGATTTTGTAGATAAACTCAGAATTAATTTTTCACCCATTATTTGTGGTAAAAAATTTTCAACCTTAAATCCGAAGGAGTCTTAACTCTTCTTAAAAAAATGAAATTTACTTAAAGTTTAAAACTTTGTGCACTCCGTGAAAGAATTTCGCTCCTTTGTGGTTCAATTTTAACCGCAAAGAATCAAGAGAATCCGCAAAGAGCGCAAAGAGTTTTTCAAATAAAAAAACTACCTCGAAAGATGGCTTTGACATTTTTTGACTTATTATTATTCCGAAATCAAATTATTTTGATTTTTAACCAATTCTTCTAATTTCTCAAAATCTCCACATTGACCAAAGCTACCAGTTGGGACTTTTGTTCCAGTAATATGACTCAAATCACATCCGAAACATACTTTTCCGATACCTATAACCTTTTTGTCTTTGTAAAATATTAAAATATCACGGTATTCTGGAATACAAGCTGCAGCTTCCCAAACTTCACATTCTTTTTCGCTAAAAATATTGTTAATCGTAAAATGAAGTGAGTCTTTTACTTCATATTTGGTATATCCGTATTGTAATAATTCGTCTCGAAATTTAGAAGCTTCTTCCATATTAGTAGGATACCATCTTTCATAAATCTCCAAAAATCTTTTGGCAGAATCTGATTTTGATTGATAAAGTTCACCCAAATTATTGGAATCAAAATCGATTGAAAAGTATTCCACCTTATCAAAATTAAAATAAGGATTTGGCGGTCCCGAATAAGAGTCTCCAACTACATCATCGTTTGATTGAGACTTATTCTTTGAGGAGTTACAACTTAGAATAGAAAACGTAAGAAATAAAATTAGTAAATACCTCATTTCAAAACAATTTCCTCTTCTCCTTTTTCAATTTGACCAATCAACATCGAACCTTCAATCAAATCCAAAACTGTCTGGGCATCTTTTTGTTCACAAATCACAACCATTCCTACGCCCATATTGAAAGTTCCAAACATTTCATCCTCGGCAATTCCGCCTCGCTTCATCAATTCCTGCATCACCGTTGGAACCTTGACTTTTGATTTTTCAATGACGGCTGTCAAACCTTTCGGTAAAATTCGCGGAACGTTTTCAATCAATCCACCTCCGGTGATATGCGCAATTCCGGTTAGTTTGACTTTTTCCTGAATTTTGAAAATGTCGTTCTGATATAATTTAGTGGGAACCAAAAGTGTTTCCCACAAAGGTTTTCCTTCGAATTCCTCATTGAAATCAGGGAAAATTTTACGCACTAACGAGAATCCATTGCTATGGAATCCGCTGGAAGGAAGCCCGACAATTGCTTGACCTTCCTGAATTTGGGATCCATCTATGATTTCGTCTTTTTCAACGACTCCTACACAAAATCCCGCAACATCATAATCCCCGATTTGGTACATGCCGGGCATTTCGGCTGTTTCACCACCTATTAAAGCCGTTCCGGTTTCTTTGCAAGCGGCCGCAATTCCACCTACGATTTCAGCTGCAATGTCTGAATCCAATTTCCCACAAGCCAGATAATCCAAAAAAAACAAAGGTTTGGCACCATGACATAAAATATCATTGGCACACATCGCAAAACAATCGACTCCGACCGTATCATACTTTTTAACATCCAAAGCGATTCTTAATTTGGTCCCGACACCGTCGGTCCCCGAAACCAAAACCGGATTTTTATAACCTGAAAGTTGATAAAAAGCACCAAAACTGCCGATTCCGTTCAGGACATTGGCATTGTGCGTTTCAGAAACCGCTTTTTTAATTTTGGAGACGGTTTGATAGCCTTCTTCTTTGTCAACACCTGCAGATTTATACGTTTGGCTCATGAAATTTTGATTATGATATGAATGGTGTTGCAAAAATAACCAATAATTCTACAGCACCTAAACTATAAAATATTTTTAGTTGAATTAGCTTGATCGAAAACACTGTTAAAATCACTAGTAGTAGGTATTTTTTCAGATGGTTTAACCCTTTATTTTTGGCGAAATTTAATTAGCATGAAAAAAATTACTTTATCAATTTTAATGACATTTTTAACTTTTTTAAGTTTAAAAGCGCAATCCCATTTTGAAGTTGGTGTGTTTTTCGGAACGACCGTAAACGAAGTATTTGGTAGCCGAAGTGGAAATATCGGCGGCGGAGCAGGTTATTATTTTCAACCCGTAGAGAATCTGCATGTAGGTCCTTTGGTTTTATTTGATCATTTTATGAGCAATGACGAATATGGAATTGATGCTTCTTTTCTGGATATTGCCGCCTCAGCAAAGTACAATTTCATTCCCGCTTTATTTGGAGGTTTGGATTTGGGATATGCAGTAGCTTTGGAAGAAGGATACAATGGCGGATTCATGATACGTCCGCGTTTCGGATGGAGCACGAGAATCACCGATTTGTATATTTCTTATAAAGGAATTCTGGCTACGCAGGATTATTATCAGGACACGGAATATAATTTCACCGCGGTCAATAGTTTATCCTCCG
>JBEBVY010000030.1:0-22746 GCA_040392505.1 Moheibacter lacus
AAGCTTTAATAGCTTTTCATAGGTTTAGGTTAGTTAGGTTATACCCTCGTTCTTTTAGGATGAGGGTATTTTATTTGGATCCAATTGATTGTTGGTAGAACTTGTAATTTTACCGGGATTCGATCCAACGAAATTCTCCGGATGAATCTTTTGGAATTCTTTTTGGACTGCTTTCAAAATTTTTGGCTAATTTTAGCTTAGGTTTACGACAGCCCTTACTCCACCAGCTTGGTTAACAGAGTTGTGAATTGCTTTCAAAATTTTTGGCTAATTTTAGCTTAGGTTTACGACAAGAATTTGTTTATTTTGGCTTCTGCGTCAGTTGTGAATTGCTTTCAAAATTTTTGGCTAATTTTAGCTTAGGTTTACGACTTTCTCCAGGATCACGCGCATTATGTTTCTGTTGTGAATTGCTTTCAAAATTTTTGGCTAATTTTAGCTTAGGTTTACGACAGTGGCTGATAACTACATCCTGGTGTCGATGTTGTGAATTGCTTTCAAAATTTTTGGCTAATTTTAGCTTAGGTTTACGACTTGATCTATGATTGTCATCGCATAAGACAGGTTGTGAATTGCTTTCAAAATTTTTGGCTAATTTTAGCTTAGGTTTACGACCAACTGCGCACCAATATGCTGCTGTATGCGGTTGTGAATTGCTTTCAAAATTTTTGGCTAATTTTAGCTTAGGTTTACGACAGAATTCTTCTTCTGAAGGAAGTCTTGTCAGTTGTGAATTGCTTTCAAAATTTTTGGCTAATTTTAGCTTAGGTTTACGACTACTATGAAATTTATTGTTGCAATCTTCTCGTTGTGAATTGCTTTCAAAATTTTTGGCTAATTTTAGCTTAGGTTTACGACGGTTGGGTTGATCACTACGCCGCAGGCATAGTTGTGAATTGCTTTCAAAATTTTTGGCTAATTTTAGCTTAGGTTTACGACTACTTCCTCCTTCGGTTAATCCTAAAAGCAGTTGTGAATTGCTTTCAAAATTTTTGGCTAATTTTAGCTTAGGTTTACGACTACTATGAAATTTATTGTTGCAATCTTCTCGTTGTGAATTGCTTTCAAAATTTTTGGCTAATTTTAGCTTAGGTTTACGACGGATTTGAAAGGGCAATCGCTTGCAAAAAAGTTGTGAATTGCTTTCAAAATTTTTGGCTAATTTTAGCTTAGGTTTACGACCCAACTCCCATTTTAGTCCCATCTTTACATGTTGTGAATTGCTTTCAAAATTTTTGGCTAATTTTAGCTTAGGTTTACGACCTGGAATTAGTTTCAATAACTTCAATAGTTGTTGTGAATTGCTTTCAAAATTTTTGGCTAATTTTAGCTTAGGTTTACGACTAACGTAGTGGCATTGAGAAGCTTGTGCCGGTTGTGAATTGCTTTCAAAATTTTTGGCTAATTTTAGCTTAGGTTTACGACACGACCTACAACATAGTGAACGTCTTGTAAGTTGTGAATTGCTTTCAAAATTTTTGGCTAATTTTAGCTTAGGTTTACGACGGGTGTTCCTCGTTCCGGTGCGGTTTGTCAGTTGTGAATTGCTTTCAAAATTTTTGGCTAATTTTAGCTTAGGTTTACGACTTTACGCACAAGACTTTTTAACTGGCGTTAGTTGTGAATTGCTTTCAAAATTTTTGGCTAATTTTAGCTTAGGTTTACGACGACGGATGTAACGCCATCCACGCGAATCACGTTGTGAATTGCTTTCAAAATTTTTGGCTAATTTTAGCTTAGGTTTACGACCTTCTCGCTCTCTCATTAAACGAATTTCTTGTTGTGAATTGCTTTCAAAATTTTTGGCTAATTTTAGCTTAGGTTTACGACATGAAATAATTTTTCAACTGCGGCTTTGATGTTGTGAATTGCTTTCAAAATTTTTGGCTAATTTTAGCTTAGGTTTACGACCCAAACAAAATTTATATCAATTTGAAGTTGGTTGTGAATTGCTTTCAAAATTTTTGGCTAATTTTAGCTTAGGTTTACGACCATACACCATCCGGAAGTTTTCATAAATATGTTGTGAATTGCTTTCAAAATTTTTGGCTAATTTTAGCTTAGGTTTACGACCTCAGAAAAACAATTTAACGCCTTTACTTTGTTGTGAATTGCTTTCAAAATTTTTGGCTAATTTTAGCTTAGGTTTACGACTTAGACAACCAAGCCAAAGCCCTTAACCACGTTGTGAATTGCTTTCAAAATTTTTGGCTAATTTTAGCTTAGGTTTACGACAGGTAGACCGGCAATAGCGGAGCTAGATCAGTTGTGAATTGCTTTCAAAATTTTTGGCTAATTTTAGCTTAGGTTTACGACTTCCGGGACCTCAATATTTTGCACGAATCCGTTGTGAATTGCTTTCAAAATTTTTGGCTAATTTTAGCTTAGGTTTACGACAAACGCTCTTAATTTCTTTGCGTGGTTTGTGTTGTGAATTGCTTTCAAAATTTTTGGCTAATTTTAGCTTAGGTTTACGACAAACGCTCTTAATTTCTTTGCGTGGTTTGTGTTGTGAATTGCTTTCAAAATTTTTGGCTAATTTTAGCTTAGGTTTACGACGGTACTGTGCTTCGAATGAATGGCCCGGGCGTTGTGAATTGCTTTCAAAATTTTTGGCTAATTTTAGCTTAGGTTTACGACCACGCCATAATTTATCAAAAGGCAGTATCAGTTGTGAATTGCTTTCAAAATTTTTGGCTAATTTTAGCTTAGGTTTACGACTCAATGATGGCCTGCTCGTTAACCTTTGCCGTTGTGAATTGCTTTCAAAATTTTTGGCTAATTTTAGCTTAGGTTTACGACGGGGTTACAGGTTGCACGAATGTAAGGATCGTTGTGAATTGCTTTCAAAATTTTTGGCTAATTTTAGCTTAGGTTTACGACGTTCGTTTTATTTCATCCTCTATGGACTGAGTTGTGAATTGCTTTCAAAATTTTTGGCTAATTTTAGCTTAGGTTTACGACGATTTTCAGATTGATTATTTCAGAAACACGGTTGTGAATTGCTTTCAAAATTTTTGGCTAATTTTAGCTTAGGTTTACGACGGCCATCCGTATGGTCAAATCAAATGAACTGTTGTGAATTGCTTTCAAAATTTTTGGCTAATTTTAGCTTAGGTTTACGACCTCATTTAAACGCCTTAGAACAAGGGACTTAAATGAGGTTTTTTTTATCTAAAAAATCGGTTGATTTCCACTTTTAATTTTTCTCAAGATAAATTTTTTCATTCCTGTCAGAACAATTCCAGTTGTTGAGAAGGTGAGGGCAAATCCGCTTCTTTTTGTCCGAAAAATATTTCCATTTGCCCGAATTGTTTATCGGTCACGCATATTATTCCTACTTTTCCATGTTTGGGTAAACTTCGCTTGGTTCGGTTGATATGGACTTCGGCATTTTCTCGGCTTGGGCAATGTCGTAAATAAATGGAAAATTGAAACATGGAAAATCCATCATCAATCAGGTTTTTGCGAAATTTGGTGGCCGCATGGCGATCGCGTTTGGTTTCGGTCGGTAAATCAAAAAATACGAGTACCCACATAATCCGATAGGCGTTAAAACGATTGTGGTTAAGCATTGACTTTATTTCTTCTATCGTCTTACTCCTCGATACACCTCTATTTGGTTGGCAATCGAAGGGACGGGTATATACTTAATTTAATAGGGGATAGTTAATTATTCGTTGTTTGCCCAAATAGCATTTATAGAGCGAAGAAGTTGTACTGCTGACGGCCACCATCAACGGACGTTGTTTCTGCATGATGGAAACATCGGAAGTCGTGATTTTTAATATTTCGGCTTTTATTTCCCTCGTCAAATCTTGAGGACGGACAGGCGAAAGCATCAATTTATAAACCAATTCATCCACATAAGGACGATAAGGTTCCATGATGTCGTCTGCCAGACAATAAGGATTGTATTTATTTCGATGAAATATCCCAATGGTCGGGTTTAAACCTGAACTTACGATTGCTCGTGCAACAATACTTCTCAAAACAGCATAACCAAAATTCAGAAAGTTATTGGGCGCCTCTCCTTCCCTTTCTCTCGAAAAATCTTCAAATAAATTTTTCCAATAAAATTGAGCAGCAATTCCTTCCATATTGGTAGAATCACCCGATTTCACATTTTGGAGATAATCCGCCATCGGCTCATAATGCTTTTTAAGTTTTTTCAGCAACAGCATTTGTTGGCTGATTTTAGCTTCTACGGTTTGTTTCCATAATTGTTTTCGTAAAGGCTCCGAAACGTTCAGCTGATGTTTCAATCGTTCAGAATGTTCTACATGACCACTCATGGGAAGCATCAATCCGAAAGGCAAATGATGTGCATCACAACTAACAATCGCTACATTATTTCCTTGCAAAGCAACAATCAGCTGATGGCTTAATGTAATCTGATAATGGTCCAAAACCAAAAAGGCCATGTCTTCAACAGACGCAGAACCCTTGACTGCTTTTGTTTCGGGATCCGTTACCTGAAGTTGATTGTCTTTGAGTTTCAGGTAGGCTGGGTTACCGATGTAGAGAGTGCGTTTGAGCATTATTCTCCGATTTTAATTATCTCCCCTAAATGATTTAATCTAACTTTTATCGGATTGGTTACAACAAGTGCCCCAATACTTTTAAATCGAAAGTATCTTTTCGATTCTCTTGCCGTAGAAATATTTTTCAATTCGGTATTCTTTGTCTCCAAATGATGTCTAAACCAGTAATCATTATTTGAAATACTCCAAACCAAATACAAATGCTTACTCAATAAAGATTTATGATTATTTTTTATTGCTTCTTCAAAATCTTCTTGTGATAAACCCAAAATAAACATTTCATTTTGTTGCATACTAAATTTCAAATTTAGATTATCAGCAGGTAATTTATTCAAAAATGATTGTGGATGTTCTTTGTCTAATAATTGATTCCAAACATCAGATGAATTTTTAATAACAACTGGAATATTGAATTTTTTCCTTTCTACTGCGTGCCAAAATGTACAACTATGCTGAACAAGTTTATTGTCCTTATCATCATAAATAGCGATATGATGATTGTTTCCTGTAAGTACAAAACCAATATCCTTACCATTTTCATCTTTTTTAATTGCCTGTAAATTATTCGCATCCGGACGAGCAAATAGACGAACGGTTATAATTGGGATTTGTTTTTCTTCGTTAAACCAAAGTGTATTTTTGAAAGCTTCTTTTTCTTTATTTCCAAACTGAGCTAATCTTTCTTTCACTAATGATTTCACTCTTTCATCAACAATATCATCAGCTTGATTGGCTTTTAAGCTTTGTAATTTATATTTTAAAACGGTTGCATCATTGTAACAGGATGCTTTTTCAAGAATTTCTGTTTTTTCTTCATTCAAGAAGATTTGGTTTTTCTTTAAAGTTGATAAAGCCAATTTAGCATTATTTTCGTTTTCTGAAAGCCTTGTTTCTATCAAAATTTTAATTTTGGGGTTTACGATTTTATCGGGATTTTCAAATAAGTATTTTAAAGGCTTATCTTTCTCAATCACTTTTATTTTACCATAAACAGATTGCTCGTGCAATGCTCCTCTAGGAACAATTACTCCAGTATCTTTATTCTTTCCTGTTGCTTTAAATTTAGTTATTGTTGAAACTTTTTTACCTGCTTTAAAAGAAACTAAAATTTTATCTGCCTCTTGTTCTACATATTTTGTATCGAATTTAAGAGGTTTCTGCAAACGCAAATAATCATCTAATTGAGATAATCTTTCTTTATGATTTTTTACTAATTCATTTTCGTTTTCAAATTCTTTTTCGTTATAATTTTCTCCTAATAGTTTTTTTGCTTCTTTGATTTCCCGTTGCATTAAATCTTTAGTATCGCTAGAATTTAGAGTATTGATGCGCTGAATAAAACCTTGTTTTGTACAAGCTACCACCAAAGCATCAATAGCGTGATGACGATGGTCGTCTCTTTTTGTCCAGTTTTCTATTTCCTCTTTTTGATGTTTTCTTTTTCCGTGTTCGCTTGTCCATTCTTTGATGACTGTCTGTCCTAATTCTTGGTATTTTGGCATTTGAAGATTCATTAAAACATCATCCCAACCCCATAGATTACGAAGTTTTGCCGTAACTCCACCTTCTGTTGTAGTCACATTATTACAAACTTTCTGTAAGATTTCTCTTGACTTACGGGAGATATATTGCGTATCTCTCAATTGTCTATCAATAAAGTTTTCCCAAAGTTTTTTATCGCTTTCTGTTTCTTTTCCCAGCTTTTTTCTTTCCAGATATTCTTTATGCGAAACTTTCAACCTTTGCATTTTGCTATAAGAAATAATTCCTCGTTTGAACCAGTCATCTACTCGTTCTGAATATATCCTAACTTGTTCACCACCTTTAGTCGAAATGTAATCATACGCAGTTTGATTGGTTTTTGTTGAATTACATTTTCTATGAACCAATACTTTATTGGTCTGAGAATCATCAAACAATAAAGCTTTCGGCACAATATGGTCAACATCGTACGCATCACCGCTCAACGCTTCCGTTAAGTTAAATGTTTCCCCACAATAAATACATTGATTATTGACACGAGCATCTTTCAAATTTTTACTAAGGGATGGAAAAATGAATTTATATTTTTGAATATACCGCTTGGTTACTGGCAATCCCAATTCAGCTAATCGTTTTCCGATTTCCTCATTGAGTTTTTTATTCTTGGAAATTTGCAAATCGGCATCATTTCGTTCATCTTTACTTTGCTTAAGTTCACGTGCGAGTTCAACTCTAATTTCAGAAGGTTTTCCATATTGTTCAAGGATTGCGTTGACCACATTAATCATTTGGTTTAGAATTTTCTCTACAATAGGTTGTCTCAAACTATTTTTTGGAAGCAATTCTAACTTATCTAAAGTAATTTGCTGTTCTCTTTCGTCTTTCGTCAGAGAATTGGAATGATTGTAACCTGCCAAACTACAGGATTGGGAATAATCATAACCTTCCATTAGAAAAGGCAGTATTTTCCTCATTGATTTATTCGATTTATTTCCGAAAGCCTGTTTGTTAAAATCAATACGAGATAATTTATCGGCAATTTCATCATCAAATCCAAACCTTTTGATTAATGCACTTTTACATTCATCTAAATCTTTTATGGAATAGATTGTGTGCCATAGTTGATACAATGGTTCTTCCTCCAATGAAGCATCCAACTCCAAACCAGCTCTTTCTTCCAAAATCTCACCTGTCTTTTTATCCACCAACATTGAAGTATGATTTGATGGAATGATTGACACATCAAAATTTAAAAGTTCGTTATCACCTAAAATAGTATGAAGTGTAGAGTAAGTTTCATTTCCTTTGATACCTTTAAGAATTTGCTTATTTACATAAACATCTTCTTTTTTTAATTCTAAAATTTCAAGAAGCTTACTAAAACTTAAACTTTCATTTTTAAACAAATAATCCGCTAAAATTTCTTTCTCTTTTAAATTTGGAATTTTTTCACCCCATTTGTATTTGCTTCCTACAGGATTTTTTATTTTTAAATTAATAGTATTTATAACTTCCCAAATCCGACAAAACTGGAATAGAGGAGATGTTTTCGGAGCAACTTTTGGTCCTACAAATACGACTTTATCTTTATTTTTTTCTTTATCGAAAACAGTTTTCTCAAAACCTTCAAATTCACAAATGCTGACTAATCCTTTTTGAGATTTTAATTTTCTTTGAAAATAAATGATTTCATTTCGTAGTTGATGAATAACTTCTTCCGTAAGAAAATAGTGTTTATTTTTTTGAGCGTTAATGATAGTATCAAACTCTTCTATATAAGCTTCTCGCGGATAAACTTCTTCCTTGATTCTAAAATATGAATTATTTGCGTGTGCATTGTGTAATTCTTCATAAAAATACTGTCCAATTGTCTGATTTCTATCTTTCAGCTGAGCATAACGTCCTTTTACCGCCTGAACATAATCTGTATCTTTTTTATCGGCGTTTGCCTCACTTCTTGCAGATTTATAACCTCTTTTCTGATTAAGCATATATAAAATACGACCTAATTGTTCAGCGGAAATATTTTCATTAGGATCAGCTGAATCACTTCTTAACCTCCACAAATCAAGCATTGGAAGTTTTAAGAATTCTTCTGAGGGGAAAATATTGTATTTTTTCAGGATTTTCTTTAAGTCGCTTTTCTTTAATTGTTTTCTATCATACCCTTTTCTCTGAGTCCGGCTTACCGTTCTGCTTTGATTTTTAGTAATCGACAAACCTCGTTGAAATTCTTCTTTATCACTTGTTGATAAAGGAATTATTCGAGAACCCATCGCGATAATGCGGATAGGGATAGTATTGTCATCAACTTCTATTAAAGCCCAACCAATCGAGTTCGTCCCCAAATCCAATCCTAAAATTCTTTTCATAAGTTTAAATTTTTCAAAATTTAACAAAAAATCTAAATGCATGCATATTACAACCAAGAAATTTTATTTCCTTACGGATTCCCGTAATGCGATTAAAAAAATTATTCTTTATATTTGCTATACAAATTTTGAAAGCAATTCACAATAAGGATTATTCCGTTGTGAAAACATTCAAGGCGGGGCAACTCGCCTTTTTTTATTCCTCCTTCTTGTTTATAAAAAGTAAGAATGGAATTTTATTCCTCGTCCCAGTTGTTGTATTTTTACCCGGAATTCAAAAAACAATACCATTCAGTAGTATTTTATGGGGAAAATAATTGCCATTGCCAATCAGAAAGGAGGAGTAGGAAAAACCACGACAGCTGTTAATTTAGCTGCGTCGTTAGGAGTGCTGGAAAAAAAAACTTTGCTGATTGATGCAGATCCGCAAGCCAATGCCAGTTCCGGTTTGGGCTTAAATGTGGAAGAAGTTGAAAAAGGAACTTATGAAGTTCTGGAGCATGAAATCACAGCCAAAGAAGCCATTCAGAAAACCCAATCACCCAACCTCGATATCATCCCGGCCCACGTGGATCTGGTCGCCGCCGAAATCGAAATCGTCGATCATGAAAACCGCGAATATTTACTCAAAGAAGCCCTGAACGAAATCAAAGACGATTATGACTATATCATCATCGATTGCGCTCCTTCTCTGGGTTTGATTACTTTAAACGCACTGACAGCGGCGGATTCCGTTATCATTCCAATCCAATGCGAATATTTCGCACTGGAAGGTTTAGGAAAACTGCTGAATACGGTTAAAGGCATACAACAGCATCACAATAAAAATCTGGACATCGAAGGATTATTGTTGACCATGCACGATTCGCGTTTACGTTTGTCCAATCAGGTGGTGGAAGAAGTCAACAGTCATTTTCCACAGATGGTTTTTGAGACCATCATCCAGCGAAATGTCCGGCTTTCCGAAGCACCCAGTTTTGGAGAGGCCATCATTGCATATGATGCGGGAAGCAAGGGTGCGGAAAATTATTTAAATTTGGCTCGGGAATTTTTAGTAAAAAACAAAGATGTTTAAGACTAAGGTAGTAAGACACAAGTACCCGGATTTTAGATCTTGATACCTGATACCTGATACTTAATACTTAAAAAAATGGCAAAAACAAATAACAATCGATTGGGAAGAGGACTTTCCGCTTTATTAAAAGACGAACCCAGTGTAGTTTCGGCTTCTGATAAAGGCGCGGAAAAACTCGTGGGAAGTATAGTTGAAGTTGATTTAAAGAAAATCAAAACCAATCCCTATCAACCCAGAACCAATTTCGATAAAAACGCATTGGACGATTTAGTCAAATCCATTTCCGTTTTGGGTGTCATTCAGCCGATTACGGTTCGGAAGATTGAAGGTGGATATGAACTGATTTCCGGTGAAAGACGTTTTCGTGCTTCGCAAATCGTAGGACTGGAAACCATTCCGGCATACATCCGATTGGCCAACGACCAGGAAATGCTAGAAATGGCATTGGTCGAAAACATCCAGCGCCAGGATTTGGATGCGATTGAAATTGCACTTTCCTATCAGCGTCTGCTCGACGAAATCAATCTGACTCAGGAACAATTGAGCCACAGGGTTGGTAAAGACCGGACTTCGATCTCCAATTATTTGCGCTTATTAAAATTAGACCCTATCATTCAAACCGGAATTCGTGACGGCATGATTTCCATGGGACATGGTAGAGCAATTATTGCGGTGGATGATGTCGATCTGCAATTGGAAATATATGAAAAGGTAATCGGAGACAATCTTTCAGTTCGTGAAACGGAAAAACTAATACAACTGTATAAAAAACCGGGTGCCAAAAAAATGGCAAAGTCCAATGAATTGCCCAACGAGTACAAAAAAGCTCAATTGAGAATAGCCGAAAACATTCAGTTTCCGGTGGAAATAAAACGTACCAAAAACGGAAAGGGAAAAGTTATCATTGATTTTAATTCGGATCAAGAATTTGATCGGCTTCGAAAACTATTAGAATGAGATACTTGATTTTATTTATCCTTGCTTTTTCCGGTTTGTTATATGGACAAGTTGAAAACGATTCTGCTCAAATAACACAGCCCATCACCGAAATAGTGGCAGTAAATGAGACTGCAAAAATCGACACCATCGATTATTTGACCATGAAAAATCCCATCAGGGCTTCTTTATATTCGGCCATTTTTCCCGGTATGGGACAGATTTATAACGACAAATGGTGGAAAGCTCCTTTGGTTTGGGGGATTTTGGGAACCGGTGCCGGATTTATCATTCATTATAACAACCAATACAAAGAATTCAGAGGTTATTATTTGGACAAATTATATGGTTATCCACTAGAAAACCCTACATTGAACAATATGAGTGTAGAACAACTGGCCAATATCCAGGACGACAGAAAACGTTCCCGAGATTATGCCATCGCTTTGACAGCCCTGGGATACATTCTGAATATCGTGGATGCTACTGTGGATGCCCATCTTTACGGTGTGAAAAAAGATCCCGATCTGTCCTTTCAACCCATCATGATTCAAAATCTCCAAACTGCCGATTTAGCCATGGGATTTGGCGTAAGTTATAAGTTTTGATTTCTTCTTGTCGTTGGATTGATATATTGAATTACTTTAAACTTTAAACAAATCTAAAATGAACATAGCACTGGTCGGATATGGGAAAATGGGAAAAGCCATTGAAGAAATTCTCATCGAAAGAGGACATACTGTCGTGGCAAAATTGAATCAGAAACCCAATCCGGAAGATTTAAAATCGGTAGATGTTGCCATCGAATTTTCCCATCCGGAAGCGGCATTTGAAAATCTCAAAGTTTTATTGGAAAATAAAATCCCGACGATTTCCGGAACCACAGGTTGGTTGGATCAACTGGAAGCAATAAAAAACCTCAATGCCGAAAATCAATCTGCATTTTTATACGGTTCGAATTTTAGTTTGGGTGTCAATTTATTTTTTGAACTGAATTATCATTTAGCGAAATTGATGGCCAAATATCCTGCATACAAAACCGAAATAGAAGAAATTCACCACACCCAGAAACTGGATGCTCCGAGCGGAACGGCTATTACGTTGGCGGAGCAAATCATCGAAAATTCTACTTTGAAAAACTGGGAATTGGACGAAAAATCTGCCGATGAAAATCTTCCGATTTACGCCAAACGCATCGACCATGTTCCCGGAACCCATACCGTTTCTTATCATTCCGAAATCGATTCCATTGAAATCAAGCATACGGCGCATACCCGAAAAGGATTTGCTTTGGGAGCTGTTTTGGCTGCCGAATGGATCCACGGAAAAACGGGATTTTTTACGATGAAAGATGTTTTGGGTTTAAATTAACAAAGACATTCGTCGAAAATCTTAAATTAGCAGACTTAAAATAAAATTGAATATGTTACTCTACTGGTTAGTCGCTTTTATTCTTTACACTATCATTTACGGAGCTTCCACCTGGCAATTGTACCAAAAAGCCGGACGTAAAACTTGGGAAGCATTTGTTCCCTTTTACAATTTCTGGATAGGATTGACGCTCATCAAACGTCCCAAATGGTGGATCATTCTCTTCTTCACTCCCATCGTCGCGCCGCTTATGTGGTGGGTTTATTGGGTAGATTTCGGGAGAAGTTTCGGAAAAAGAACCTGGACAGATGCGATTTTGATGATCATAACCGTTGGTTTATATTCCTTTTATTTGAATTATGTGGAAAAACCGGATTATGAAGGACCTGAAGAAAGAAAAGGAACTTTCATTGCCGCTTTGATATTTGCCATTGTATTAGCCACGCTGGTTCACACCTGGTTCATACAACCAATGGTTGTTCCGACCGGTTCCATGGAAAACACCATCAAAATCGGGGATGCCCTTTTTGTGGACAAAATGAGTTATGGTGTGAGGGTTCCCTTTACTCCTATCGGAATTCCTTTTTCAGAATTCATCAACCGAAACGCTTATGTGGACAAAGCCAGATTGCCTTATATGCGACTTCCTGGTTGGAGCGAATTGAAAGCCAATGATATTGTGGTATTTAATTATCCGACTGACTCTGCTTTTGATGCCATCGACCGAAAAGATGCCTATGTCAAACGTTTGGTGGGAATGCCCGGCGATTCTATCGAATTTGATAACAGTGTTTTAAAAGTAAATGGCAAACCTTTCATCCCGAAAAAGGATTCATGGGTGCAGCACAGTTATTTGATCATTTCAAAGATACCTTTCAGCGCTCAATTGATGTATGAAAATTATGGATTGCTGGACGGGACAGACTTTTTGGTCAAAGCCAGAAGCGAAAACCAATACACCTATGTTTTCAGAGCCCTGACGAAAGAAATGGCGGATGATTTTAAAAGAAATCCCAATGTGATTTCGGTTGAACAGATCATTTCTCCCAAAGGAAAAAAAGACGAACGTTTTTACCACGACGGAAGGGTTGACAGTACTTATACGATTTTTCCATTGGATAAAAACTGGAACCAAGACAACTACGGGCCTCTTTATATTCCGAAAAAAGGCGATGTCGTAAAATTGGATAAAAACTCCATTACCCAGTATTATAACATCATCAAAAATTACGAACACAACGATTTAAAGACAGAAGGCGATAAAATTTTCATCAACGGTAAAGAAGCAAGTGATTACCAAATCAAACAGGATTATTTTTTCATGATCGGAGATAACAGAAACCAATCTTTAGATGCCCGGTTTTTTGGATATGTACCGGAAGAGAATATCATTGGCCGACCTATTTTTGTATGGGCCAACATGAACGGAATGTTTGAACCGGCGCCCAAAAAGTTCATCTGGAGCCGATTCATGACCTCCATTAACAACGACAATCCGGATAAAAAATCCTATGGAATTTATGTCCTAATTGCATTGGTTGCCTTTTTCACTTGGGATTATTTCCGTATCAAAAAGAAAAAACAAAAAGAAAACGAAAACAAATAATTTTGGACAAACCTTGTCAAGGTTAATTTCCGCACGAAGATGACCTTGACAAGGTTGAAGTTTGAAAAATAGTCAACCATGATTTTTCCTGTATTTTATTTCGGCCCGATTTCTTATTTCGCAGAATTGCTTCGTGTTGAAAATTACCAATTCGAATCATCCGAACATTTCCCCAAACAAACCTATCGCAACCGTTGCTATATCCAGGGAGCCAATGGAAAATTACGATTAGCCATTCCGACCCAACACAACGGCGCAAGAGCGATGAAAGATATTTTGGTAGCGGATGATTATAATTGGCAAAAAGAACATTATAAATCGTTGGTTTCGGCCTATAAAAGTTCGCCTTATTTTGAATTTTACGAAGATGATTTAGCACCTATTTTTGAATCCAATGAAAAATATTTGTTGGATTTGAATTTAAAAACGATTGAATTTATTTCTTCGAAATTAAAACTGGATTTGAAATTGGATTTAACCGAGTCGTATGAAATCGTTCCGGAAGAATTGGATTTTCGAAACCGTTTCAACGCCAAAGAAGAATCAAGCGGAAACTTTCCCAAATACTTTCAGGTTTTCGATGAAAAATTTGAGTTTATGCCCGATTTAAGCATTTTGGATTTATTGTTTAATGAAGGCCCGAAAGCGGCTGATTATCTTTCCAAAATTTAGACTCCAAGTTCTTGAAACAAAACAAAATACTTTGTACATTCGATTACACAGAATTGGACAATTAACATGAAAAAAAATCTCTTTCAACTTATTTTCCTTCTGACAATTCCGCTCATCGCCCAAAGTCCGGCGTACAAAAACGGTATGGTGGTAAGCGCACATCCGCTTGCTTCTGAAATCGGAACCGATATTTTGAAACAGGGTGGAAATGCAGTGGACGCGGCCGTTGCTGTTCAGTTTGCACTAAGCGTAGTTCTGCCCATCGCCGGAAATATAGGAGGCGGCGGATTTATGGTCTATCGGGGCGCAGACGGAACCTATGATGCGTTGGATTACCGTGAAAAAGCACCCGAAAAGGCGACTGAAACCATGTACCTGAACAAAAATGGAAATCCCATCACGGATTTGAGTTTGTTTGGACAATTGGCAGCAGGCGTTCCCGGAACGGTGGACGGAATGGTAAAAGCCCATACGAAATATGGAAAAATGAATTGGGAAGAATTGATCCAACCTGCCATTGTTTTAGCCGAATTTGGATTTCCGGTAACAGAAGCTCAAGCTGAAGAACTCACATACAGTTATGTTCAATTTCAGAAATGGAATCCCGAAGGAACGGCTTTTACCACTCGAAAAGAATGGAAAAAAGGCGATTTATTGATTCAGAAAGAACTGGCCGAAACCCTGAAATTAATTCAAAAACAGGGAAGAAATGGTTTTTATGAAGGAACAACTGCGCAATTCATCGTATCTGAAATGAAAAGCGGAAACGGAATTATTTCGCTAGAAGATTTGAAAAATTATGAATCGGTTTGGAGGAAACCCGTAACCGGAAATTACAAAGATTTCAAAATCATTTCCATGCCGCCGCCATCAAGCGGTGGAATCGCACTGATTTCCTTATTGCATTCGGTTGAAGATTATCCTTTGAAAAACTGGGGATTTCAGCAGGATTCGACGGTTCAGGTAATGGTGGAAGCAGAAAGAAGAGTCTATGCCGACCGCACCGAACATTTGGGCGATCCCGATTTTTATGAAGTTCCGATTGATCAGTTGATCCGAAAAGAAAATTCGGTCAACCGAATGAAAACCATGACTTTTAATCACGCAATGCCCAGTTCTGAAGTAAAGGCAAGCGTTTTTATTCCAAAAGAAAAAGAAGAAACGACCCATTATTCGATCATCGATAAAGAAGGAAATGCGGTTTCGGTCACTACGACTTTGAATGGAGGATTTGGCTCGTTTGTTGTTGTAAAGGGTGCCGGATTTATTTTAAATAACGAAATGGATGATTTTTCCGTAAAACCGGGCTCACCTAACATGTACGGTCTCGTCGGCGGAACAGCCAACGCCATAGAACCCAACAAAAGAATGTTAAGTTCTATGACGCCTACGATTCTGGAAAAAGACGGGAAACTCTTTATGGTCGTAGGAACACCGGGCGGCTCGACTATTATCACTTCGGTTTTCCAAACGATCTTAAATGTAGTTGAATTTGATATGGATATGCAGGAGGCAGTAGCTGCACCACGCTTTCATCATCAATGGTTGCCGGACGAAGTTTTCATTGACAAAACCGCTTTTTCCGATGTGGTTCGTAACAAATTGACCCAAAAGGGATACAAATTGACCGAAAGGAATTCTTGGGGAAGAGTGGACGGAATTTTGATCAAGGAAGATGGAAGCTATGAAGGAGGCGCTGATCCGAGAGGAGATGATGTTGTAAGCGGGTATTGAGTCGAAGTCTGCCTGCTGTCAAGCATGAGTGGGTGAGTTATTGAGAAGTTGAATGATTGAAATAATTAATTATAAATCTTAAATGTTGAACATTACACATTAAACAAAAAAATAATACAAAATGAATAAATTTTTCATGACATTGGGGATCGCTTTTATGCTTTCATTCAGTGGATTTGCGCAAGAAGCGGCAACCGAAACAACCATGCAGGCCTGGTACAATTCGGATAAGGATGCCACCGGAATTTTTGGTGTAAATACAGAAAAAGCACATCAATTCTTAAAGGAACATAACCGAAAACCTACCGAATTAATCGTGGGAGTTTTGGATGGTGGCGTACAAGCCGATCATGTGGATCTAAAAGAAAATATGTGGGTCAATGCTAAAGAAAAAGCCGGAAACGGAAAGGATGACGATAAAAACGGCTACATCGACGATATTCACGGTTGGAATTTTATGGGAGGTGCTGACGGCAAAAATGTGGACGGTGACACCCTTGAAAAGGTGAGAATCTACAAATACACCTATTTGCCGATGTTTGAAGGAAGCGATGCTGCTAAAAACACCGAAAACAAAACGCAATACCCGAAAGAATATGCTGATTATCAGTCCATAAAGACTGAAATTTCACAAAAAATATCAGAAGCCAAAAATTATCTTCCTCAATATCAGGGGATGATGGATATGGTCAATAAAGGTTTTCCTGCTTTGATAAAAGATTTTGGAGACAGTCCTATTACGGAAGAAAATTTAGGAAAATATACCCCTACCGAAGAATCAATGCCGGGAATGCAGATTTTTGCGTTCATCCCAAAAGATTATTGGGAAGGAAAAACCATGCAGGCAATCTATGATGAATTAAAAGATGAATTTCAAGGCGGTTTGGATTATCTGAACGGACAAATTAATTATCATTATAACGTTGATTTTGAATCCCGTGGAATCGTAGGTGACGATTATGCCGATAAAAAAGAAAGTAAATATGGAAATCCCGATGTCGAAGGACCCGATGCCGGACACGGAACCCACGTAGCCGGATTGATTTCAGCCGTTCGTGGAAACAACAGAGGAATTGACGGAATAGCCGGAAACCATGTTAAAATCATGGGTGTACGCACCGTTCCAAATGGTGACGAACGTGACAAAGATGTGGCAAATTCAATCCGCTATGCAGCGGACAACGGAGCGAAAATCATGAATATGTCGTTTGGGAAAAGCCATTCGCCTGAAAAAGATTTGGTTTGGGATGCCATGCGTTATGCGGAAAAGAAAGGTGTTTTATTGATAAAAGCAGCCGGAAATGACAATGACAACATCGATGAAATCATTCATTATCCGACTAATTTTGACGAAAAAGGAAATCAAGTGATCCAGTCTTTGTTGACTGTAGGCGCTTCGACGGAAGACCCATTGGTTTTAAAAGCCAGCTTTTCTAATTATGGTAAAAAATCGGTGGATGTGTTTGCACCGGGTGCCAATATCATGTCCACCGTTCCGCATGATAAATACAAAGCAGAAGATGGAACCAGTATGGCATCGCCTGTAACGGCAGGAGTTGCCGCATTGGTTTGGTCGCATTATCCAAAACTGACGGCATTGGAAGTAAAAGAAATCATCATGCAATCGGTGAATAAAGACCCACAATTGACCGAAATTTCCGTGACCGGAGGTGTTGTAGATGCTTACAAAGCCGTTCAGTTGGCGGAGCAGATGTATAAAAAGAAATAAATTGATGGATGATGGAAGCTGGAGGCTGGAAGTCATTTTTTAATAATCTAAAACATCCGATGAGTTTGAACTTATCGGATGTTTTTTTTTTATATTAGTTTACTTTTATTCGTGATTTAAAATGAAAAAAACTCTTCTTTTATTACTTTCTAGTTTCCTATTTGCTCAGGAACAAAATGTTGATGATATAATTATTTTTAATAAAGGAATTGCATTGTATGATTTAATTTATTCCGATTTAATGATTGGAGAAAATGACTCAATTACGGAAGAAGACAAAATTCATAATGAATTGAAAGAAGAAATTTTAGACATTTCTATTAATTATTTTGAGGAATTAATTACGAATTATCCTGATTCAAAACTCTTGAATAGAGCAAAATACAACATTGCATTTATCTCTCATGAATTAGATTATCTGAACAATGCTAAAAAATATTACAAAGATTTAATCGAAACTGAAGCAAATGAAGATGAAAAGGGAGGTCCTGGTGAAGGAATTATAGCAGAACCCTATACACTTTACAAAAATAGGGCAGCTAAAGCTCTAGCGGAAATATATATTGAATATGAACAGTTTGATAGTGCTAAAATTTATCTCGATTTAACAGCAAAATATCCTTATAAACATTTTGGAGGAAATGAAATTTTTGCTGACGAAATGTTTGTCGATTTACTTTATTCAAAAATATATTGGGGATTAAATGAGAAACAAAAAGCGATAGATCACTCAATTGGTTATATTATGAATGATGGTTTGGCAGACAATACAAATACAGTAAATTTTATTTCAAAAATTATTAAAGAGAGTTATGACACTAATGAAATTTCAGAGGAACTAAAGAAAGCATTAGACAAAATCAAAGTTATCAGGAAAAAAGATTTCTCATATGCTGAAATTAAAATTTTTAATAACTCTATAATAATTCCAGAAAAAGATTCATGGCGTATTTTCTATGATAAAGATGGCTTTGAGATGTCACCTGATGCTAAACTAAATGAGGAAAAATTTAATACACTTTCTTTAAAAGAACAACTTAAAGTCATTTTTACCGAATCATTATTCTATAAAAGTTTAACAACAGAATAAACTTCCTTATTATTTTTTCACAATCCCCAACCTTCACGATCCAAACTTCTATATTGAATCGCTTCGGCAATATGTGAACTTTGTAAATCCTCACTCCCTTCCAAATCGGCAATCGTTCTCGCTACACGCAAAATCCGGTCATAAGCTCTGGCAGACAAATTCAATTTTTCCATAGCGGTTTTAATCAATTTTTTTCCGGTTTCGTCCAATTGGCAATAGACATCCAACTCCTTTGCCCCCATCTGTGCATTGCTATGAACCTTGTTCAAATTCTTATATCTTTCGGTCTGAATATTCCGAGCTTTTTCAACTCTTTTTCTGATTTCGATGCTTTTCTCCCCGTTTCTTTCGGCAGACAAATCATCAAACGGAACCGGATTTACTTCGATATGCAAATCAATCCGATCAATTAAAGGCCCCGAAATCTTATTCATGTACCGCTGCATTTCCTGAAGCGAAGAAGTATTGTTGGGATCATCGGGAAAATAACCGCTCGGACTTGGATTCATCGCCGCCACCAACATAAAACTCGACGGATAAGTCACTGTAAATTTGGCGCGTGAAATCGTAATTTCTCGGTCTTCCAATGGTTGACGCATCACTTCCAGAACCGTTCTTTTGAATTCGGGCAGTTCGTCTAAAAACAAAACACCATTATGCGCAAGCGAAATTTCTCCCGGTTGTGGAAAAGACCCACCTCCCACCAAACCCGCATCTGAAACGGTATGATGAGGCGAACAATAAGGTCTTACCGTCATCAAAGAAGTCTTTTCTCCTAATTTTCCTGCAACCGAATGGATTTTGGTGGTTTCCAATGCTTCTTCCAGCGTCAATGGCGGAAGTATGGAAGGAATTCTTTTGGCCAACATGGTTTTACCACTTCCCGGCGGACCGATGAGGATGATGTTATGTCCGCCGGCGGCGGCAATTTCCAAAGCGCGTTTCACATTTTCCTGGCCTTTTACATCGGCAAAATCAAATGGAAAAGCGTTTAATTGTTCAAAAAATTCTTTTTGAATATCTATTTTGGTGGGTTCTATTGTTTTCTGTTCGTCAAAAAAAGCAATGACTTCGCTTATATTTTCAACGCCTATCACTTCCAAATCATTTACGATGGAAGCTTCTTTTGCATTTTGTTTGGGTAAAATAAATCCTTTAAATCCTTCATTTCTGGCTTGAACCGCAATGGGCAATACGCCTCTGATGGGACGGATTTCACCATCCAATGAAAGTTCGCCCATGATCAGATAATCAGAAATACCTTCGGAATTGATTTGTTGGGAAGCCGCTAAAATCCCCATGGCAATGGTCAAATCATAAGCCGAACCTTCCTTGTGCAAATCGGCCGGAGCCATATTGATGGTAATTTTTTTCCCCGGAATCTTGAATCCGGAATTCGCCAATGCAGTCCCGATGCGGTAATTGCTTTCTTTGATGGCATTGTCGGGAAGACCTACCAAAAAATAGCCCACACCTACTTCTACATTTACCTCTATGGTAATTGTTTTTGCATTGACACCGTAGATAGCGCTACCATATACTTTGGTTAACATTTAAGTTGGATTTGGAATTAAAAGTTAAGAATAATTTTTAAATTGCTTCCCATTTTGCAAAAATTAATATGAAAAAGATTATACAGGATTTCGAATATAAATTGTATGAGAACATAGATGAACTAAATGAAGCGGATAAAAATTTGATTCGAATTTCAGCAGAAGCCGCAAAAAAAGCACATGCTCCTTATTCCAAATTTAGAGTTGGATCGGCTGTATTGTTGGAAAACGGAGAAATTCTTACGGGAAACAACCAAGAGAATGCTTCCTATCCGGTTGGGATTTGTGCTGAAAGAACTTTACTTTCCTACGCACACGCTAATTATCCGGAAAAAGCCAAATTAAAATTGGCTATATCCGTGTTGGATTCAGATCATATCGTTTCCCCTTGTGGTTTATGCAGACAAACACTCATCGAGTACGAAACTATTCAAAACCAACCCATTGAAATTTTATTATATAATCGAATCGGGTCGGTTTTGGTAATTCCGTCTGCTGCTTCATTGCTTCCTTTATTTTTTGATGAAAAATCCTTAACCTAAACGAGGTTTGCACAACTGAATTATTACAATTAAATTTGCCTTTCACGAAAGCTTTTTATGGAAAAGATTACAAAAGAAACCTATCTCCAGTGGTATAGAGAAATGAATTTCTGGAGAAGATTTGAGGACAAATGCCGGTCCTTATACCTGAAACAAAAAATCAGAGGATTTTTACATTTATATAATGGACAAGAAGCCTTACCGGCCGGATTTTTACATGCCATGAAACAAGGAGACAAGGTGGTTACCGCCTATCGTTGTCATGTTTGGCCGATGGCCATGGGTGTAGATCCGAAAAGAATCTTGGCAGAACTTTGTGGAAAAGAATCCGGAACCTCAAGAGGTTTGGGTGGTTCCATGCATATTTTCAGTAAAGAACACCATTTTTATGGTGGTCACGGAATCGTCGGCGGACAAATTCCTTTGGGAGCAGGATTGGCTTTTGGTGACAAATACAATAACCGCGAAAATGTAACCATTTGTCTTTTTGGGGACGGTGCGGCAAGACAAGGCACACTTCATGAAACGTTTAACATGGCGATGAACTGGAAACTTCCGGTGGTGTTTGTTTGTGAAAACAACGGATATGCCATGGGAACTTCCGTAGAAAGAACCGCTAACCACAATGATATTTACAAATTAGGTTTAGGTTATGAAATGCCTTCTCTACCGGTTGACGGAATGGATCCCGTAAAAGTAGCCGAAGCAGCTTTTGAAGCTTTGGAAAGAGCCAGACGCGGTGACGGTCCTACATTTTTAGATATCAGAACTTACCGATTCCGAGGACATTCCATGTCAGACGCCGAGCCTTATCGTACAAAAGAGGAAGTGGAGAAATACAAAGACGAAGATCCGATTTTGCTGGTTCAGCACAATATTTTGGAAAATAAATATGCTACGCAGGAAGAATTGGACAAAATCATAGATGAAGTAAAAGCCGAAGTAGAAGAATGTGAAAAATATGCGGAAGATTCTGCTTTTCCTCCGGTTGAAAATATGTACAAATACACCTATTCGCAAGAGGATTATCCGTTTATAGATTTAATCGAAAACAACAAATAACTATGGCTGAGAAAATTACAATGCCGCGTCTGAGTGACACGATGGAAGAAGGAACGGTTGTAAAATGGCACAAAAAAGTCGGAGATAAAGTTTCTGAAGGAGATGTGCTGGCCGAAATTGAAACGGACAAAGCAATTCAGGAGTTTGAAAGCGAATATGACGGTTTTTTATTGTTTCAAGGAGTTGAAGAGGGAAAAACGGCAAAAGTGGATTCGATTTTAGCGGTAATTGGGAAAGAAGGTGAATCTTATTCCGATGAAGGAAATGCCGAAAACGCATCCGAGCAAAAAACGGAAGAAATAGAAACGGACAAAGGTGCCGAAGAAGAATTGGCAGAAGAAAATACCGCAACTGAAAGTTCATCAGAAAAATCCGCAGAAATTCCGGAAGGTGTCAATGTTATTTCGATGCCGAGGTTAAGTGATACCATGGAAGAAGGAACGGTTGCAAAATGGCACAAAAAAGTGGGAGATAAAGTTTCAGAAGGAGATATTTTGGCCGAAATTGAAACAGATAAAGCCATTCAGGAATTTGAAAGCGAATATGATGGTACTTTATTGTTCATAGGCGCAGAAGAAGGAAAATCAGCTCCGGTTGATACTGTTTTGGCCATCATCGGTCCTGAAGGAACGGATGTTTCAGGCATTGCTTTGGGAAGTCCTCAAAAGAAAACCGATACGCCAAAAGAAGAGAAAAAGGAAGAAGTTCAAAAAGAAACGCCTGCCGAAACCAAACCGGCAGAAGTTGCCAAAGAAAATAAACCGGCCGCAGTCACTTCTTCGGATGCCCGCATTTTTGCTTCACCTTTGGCCAAAAGTTTAGCCAAAGAAAAAGGAATTGATTTGGCACAAATAGAAGGCAGTGGTGATAATGGAAGAATTATAAAAAAGGATGTAGAAAATTTCACGCCAAAAGAAGCCTCCGGTTCTGCTCAAAATTATATCAAAAAAGAAAACCAAACCGTTGCCAATTCGCAGA
>JBEBVY010000031.1:0-22155 GCA_040392505.1 Moheibacter lacus
CCAGCGCCGATGGTACTACGAAAGTGGGAGAGTAGGTCGCCGCCAGTCTTTTTTTCCGCCACGGCGGACACAGTAAATCCTCATTCTTTTTAGAGTGGGGATTTTTTTTGCTTCATACTTTTATCAAATTCTTTTAGAATATTCATTATCCGAATGTCCACCGGACATTCTCCTCTTAATCTCAAATTCTTAATCTCAAATGCCACGGCGGACACAGTAACTCCTCTATCATTTATTTGATAGAGGATTTTTTTATGCCCTAATTTTACAAATTATACTCAGCAATCAAAAAGCCGGTTGGATATCTTCCCAATTTGAAAACTATAAGAACCGCTATGATACCTTAGTTTCTGATTTTATTCCTTTTTATTTTAAAAAATAGTAAATTCACTTTATAAATACTTAAATCAAATCCTTATGCAAAGAGATTTATTTGGATGGTACAGCCCATCTTTACAAAAAGAAATGCCTATCGTAAGTTATGGTGATAAAGGAATGGTGCTGCTTTTGGTTCCAACTGCTGCTGCTGATTATTTGGAATATGAAAGGTTTTTGCTTTTGGATATTCTGAAACCTTATATCGAAGCAGGGAAACTTCGTGTTTTTTCTGTAAACAGTATCAATAGCGAGAGCTGGCTGAATAAAGAAATCCTCGGCGAACATAAAGCCATCCGTCATAATCAATTCAACGAATATATCTACAACGAAGTAATCCCTTTTATCAGACAAAATACTTCGAAAGATACTCCGCTAATTATTGGCGGGGCTTCTTTGGGGGCTTTGCATAGCATGAATCTATTTTTAAAACGACCGGATTTGATCAATGGAGTTATTGCGATGAGCGGCGTATATGACCTTACTTCCTATACTTCAGGATTTTATGATGAGCAGGTGTATTTTAATTCTCCTTGTCATTATTTGCCCAATTTATCGGATCATGGGATTTTGGAGCAAATACGAAAGAGTAATCATATCCATATTCTTTCGGGTTCAGGAGATTATGAAGATCCGGAGGCGAGCAGAACTTTAAGCGGAATTTTGCACAGCAAAAGTATAGACCATGACCTTAATATTTGGGACGGGCAATGGACGCATGATTGGCCTACATGGCGGGCAATGTTTCCGGTTGTGCTGGAGCATAAGTTTGGGTTGTGACACCTGGTTTATACCAGAATGATGTAGAAATCTAATGAAGTATCACACTAAAAAACTAATTTTTAGTGACTTGTTAAATGATTTTTATCGGAATTAATGGAAGCCTTAATTAAAAAATATTTACCTTAGAACCTTAATTATTAAATAATTAACACACTATGAGAAAACAATTTATCTTATTTTGCATAGGTGTCCTATTTTGCTCGATGGGACTTTTTGCTCAAAATTTCCAATTGACCTCCTCCGATTTATCTGATACTGAATTTGAATTTCAATTAGGTGATTTCGAAAGAAATTCACAAATGATTTCAGGAAAGGAATACCATAATTTTGCAATGGATCATTCAGTGCTGATGTCAGAATTAGGAGCGCCTGCGATACCATTTTTTAGTGAAGGGATTCAGGTTTCTTTACAAGGAAATGTTTCATACACAGTTGTGTATGATGACATAACGATAGTGGAAGATATCAATATAGTTCCTTCCAAAGGGAATCTAAAACGAAATGTTGATCCGGCCACTATTCCTTATACTTTTGGGGAAGTTTACAATCAAAACGAATTCTATCCGGGAGAGCTTACTCAAATGAGCGAACCTTTTGTTTTGAGAAATACGAGAGGAGTAACGATCTCTCTTTTTCCTTATCAATATAATCCCGTTCAGAAAAAATTGATGATTTACAATAATTTAAGGGTTTTGGTACATGTTGATGCTTCTGTTAATGGCATAAACGAATTGAATCCAACTCATGAAAAATCAGAAATCTTTCAAGCGATTTATCAAAATGTTTATTTGAATCCGGGTGAAAATCCGGATTATGAAGCGGTAGGAGAAATTGGAAGTATGCTGATTATCACAGCACCTGAATTTGTTGAAAACATACAAGCATTGACAGACTGGAAAATCCAGTCGGGTATCCGAACTAACATCGTAACTACTGATGAAACCGGTACCACAGCAGCACAAATCAAATCTTTTTTGCAAAATTATTATGATACTGTAAGCGATTTCACTTTTCTGCTTTTAGTAGGAGATTCCGACAAAATTTCTGCTCATACTTACGGAAATAACGGAGAACAGCTTTGGAGTGATAGTTTCTATGGTCAATTGGAGGGAGGAAACAACGATTTATTTCCGGAGGTTTTGGTAGGAAGATTGTCTGGAAATGCACAAGAAATTGATATGATGGTTACCAGGATTTTGGAATATGAAAAAATGCCGATGGAAGGAAATTGGATGAAAAATGCCATAGGTTTAGGTTCCAATGAAGGAAATGGTTATGGAGATGACGGTGAAGCGGATTATATTCATTTGAGAAATATAAGAACCCAGTTGATGGATTATGGATATGAAAATGTTTATGAATTTTACCAAGGAAGCCAAGGCGGGGCAGATGCGCCGGGAGAACCTACGCCTACCATGATCAATGAAGCGATGAATACCGGAACAAGTTTGTTCAATTATACCGGCCATGGATGGTTGGAAGGAATGTACACAGGATATTATACGAATTCAGATGTTTTGAATCTTCAAAATCAGGGAAAATATCCGTTTGTGATTTCAGTCGCCTGTAACAATGGAACCTTTGTAGGCGAAACAACGCTGGGAGAAGTATTTTTACGCGCCAATCAAGAAGGCTCGCCAACCGGAGCGATTGCTTTTGCTGGTTCTTCTATATTGATGGCCTGGGCGGAACCAATGGAAACGCAGGATGAAATGACCAAATTAATTTCAGAGTATTACGAAACTCAGCGAAATGCCACTTTGGGTGGGTTATTTTATAATGCTCAAATTGGAATGTTAACGGATTATGGAATTTCCCCTACTGCAAAAGAGGTGATGCAAACCTGGATTTTGTTTGGCGATCCCTCTGTACAATACAGAAACCAAATCACCCAGGATTTAGCGGCCAATCATCCGGAATCTGTCTCAGAACCGGATATTTCATTTCCTATTGATTGTAATGCCGAAAATGCCATGGCAACGCTTAGCCAAAATGGCGCAATCATAGGAAAAGCTTGGGTAATTGGAGGAGTTGCAGAAATCATTTTTGATGAAGAAATTAATTTCGATCCCAGTGTGCCCGATCCGGTTTTGACCATAACCAAACAGAATTATAGACCTTATCAATCCACTATTTTCCGTTCTGTAATGGGAGTAGCTGATATGGAAAATCCTATGATTTCAATTTATCCAAATCCTGCCCATGATATTCTAAATATTTCTTGGGATAAATCCAATTCGCTCCAAAAAATTGAAGTGTTGGATATTTCAGGAAGAATTTTATCGAGAATTGATAATGTTCAAAACAACGGAAACCAACAAATCAATATTTCAACTTTACCTGCCGGAACCTATGTGGTTCATTTGTTCTTTGGTAATAAAACGGTTAGTAAAAAATTGATTGTTAAATAATTAGAATAAATAAATTCGTTTAAAAAACCATTCTCAATCAGGGAATGGTTTTTTGTTCAGGCGAATTTTTCATTTAAATTATTCTCCATTTGAATAAGAAAAACTAAAAATAGAAACTTTATTTTTTTATGAGATGATTATTTTATCTTTGCGGTCAATGGTCAAAAAAATAATTCCAATGAAAAAAATATTTTTAGGTATCGCATTCTCCATAGCGATCATTTCTTGTAAACAGGAAGCCAAAGTAGAAGCGGAAAAACCGGCTCCCACTGAAGTAGTTGATGCAAGTCAATACGAGTCTTTCGGAGCGGAAATCTCAACCGAAGGCATCATTTCAGCCGATGAAATGTTGGTGAAATATGAATCCATGGCGGTGGGTGATTCTGTGGAAATCGCTTTTAAAGGAAAAGTAAATTCGGTTTGTCAGGCAAAAGGTTGCTGGATGAAATTGGATTTAGGAAAACCGGAGTCAGAATCATTCGTGAGATTCAAAGATTATGAATTCTTTGTTCCCATGGACTCTGAGGGAAGTGAAGCCATCATCAAAGGTTATGCTTACAAAGACGAAACTTCAGTAGAAGAATTAAAGCATTACGCAAAAGATGCAGGTAAACCTGAAGAAGAAATCGCTAAAATCACTGAACCTAAAATCGAATATAGATTTTTAGCAGATGGTGTATTGATGAAGAAAAAGAGTTAATGCGATTTAAATCCATCATTTATATAAGTTTCGGTTTTTTTCTTTTTAATTGTTCTGAAAAAGAACCTGAAAAGAAAAAGACCGATTCTTCATTTCAACAAGTCTATGAAATGTCAGATATGGCCTTGCTCATGGAAAAGATGTATGATGAATTGGAAAAAAACCGTCAAATGGTTTTGGAAGGAAAATCGATTGGCGAATTTCCTTCTGAATTCAACAAAATCCATACAGCTGAAATGACACCCAGCTTTGAGCGGACGGAAGAATTTAACCGTTTTGCCGAACTGTATTTAAAAAGCCTGCAAACCTTATACAATGAGGACGAAACCGATACCATCCGGAAAGAATTGTACAATAATGTTGTGAAAAGTTGCATCAGTTGTCACCGTTCTGATGCGGGCTGCTTGGGGCCGGTCGGCCGAATCGGAAAATTATTGATTGAGTGATCCTTTTTGAACCAGATTGTTTTTCTCTAAAACGATTTTGATGTTTTCATAAGTGTCTTTCAACACTTCCTGAAAATCCCCTTTTTTGATCCACCTGACTTCCCCGATTCCTTCTTCGGTTTGAGGAATTAATTCTTGATCTCCATCGTAAAACATTTCATACCAATAAGTCGCTTTCAATTTCAGATTTTCCTGAAAATAAATATGATAAGTAATTGTAATTAAGTCATTTAGAATTAAATTAGTTATCCCACATTCCTCTTCTACTTCACGTACTGCAGCGATTTCCGTCGTTTCTCCTTTTTCTACTTTGCCTTTGGGTAAATCCCATTTATCTAAACGGTGAATGAACAGAATTTCATTATTTTGATTTTGAACCAAGCCGCCGGCGGCTTCCAGATAAGCAAAATAATTTTTGAATTTATCCCAAAGTCGTTCCAGGTTATGATGGTGAATATTTACCTGAGGTACAGAAGAATTCCGCAAGAGAGCAAGGGCTTCCTCAAACTGACCTTCATTATTAAACGATAGAATTTTTGAATTTAAAATAGGTTTTTCACTTAGGATTAGGACTTTTTCATTGTAAAAAACTTTGTACATTTGGGATGTTTGCTAACAAATATAACTAAAATTAGACTCAGATGAATGTAAATACAGATAAAACCCGATTTTCCAAAAATCAAAATGAGGCATTTGCTTTTTTGTCCAATATGGAAAATTACCGCCAACTGATGCCGGACGATACAAAATCTTTTGAAATCCATGAATCAGGAAATGGCTTTGCCGTTCAAATCGGTAGTCTGCCAAAAGTCGGAATGAAATTAAAGGAATCTACTCCTGATTCTCAATTGGTTTTTGAATCACCATCGCCTAATTTTGAATATTATTTGACCATCAACATCGATACGGTAGATGATTCCAGCTCGGAAGTGAGCTTAAATTTTGAAGGAAAATTCAATATGATGATCGAAATGATGGCCAAAGGACCGTTGACCAATTTTATCAATACGATTTCCGATAAATTGAAAGCGGTTTAAATTATTCCAATTCTGAAAAATTCTTTTTTTTCAAAATGAAATATTGATACGGAATGAACTTCTTTCCGAAATAGTTTTCTGTCCCGGGTTTTCGGAGATTCAGGTAATGAAATAATCTTCTGTAAAATCCGAAATGGGATTGCATTACCGCCCAAAAATGTGGAAAACCCTCATAGAATAGAAAGACAATTCCTGTAATTCCATCAAGCGAAAGCCGTGTAAAAATGATTGGGAAAGCTTTCCAAGCCGGAAGATTTTTAACCAGCATCCAGAGACTATTTCGGAAATTCAGATAAGTTTTTTTCGGATTGGAGTTTTTGAGCGTTCCACCACCTAGATGGTAAACTTTTGATTCGCCGCAATAAAATACTTTTCTTCCGGCATTGTTAATTCGCCAACATAAATCGATTTCTTCCATGTGAGCAAAAAATCCCTCATCAAATCCATCCGTATTCAAAAACGCTTCTGTCCTGATAAAGAAACAGGCACCGCTTGCCCAAAAGGTCTGAATCGTATCATCGTATTGTCCATGGTCCTGTTCCAAATCCCAAAAAACACGACCGCGGCAATAAGGATAACCAAAATTATCTATAAAACCACCTCCGGCTCCGGCGTATTCAAATTTCTCAGGGTTTTTATAATCAAGAATTTTGGGTTGAACGACAGCTATTTCTGCATCTGATTCAAATAATCGTTCAATCGGTTCCAGCCAATTTTCGGAAACTTTTACATCCGAATTCAGCAGGCAAAGATAATCGGGTGTCGGATTTTCAGAATTGGAGGAAAGGATTTTCTTTATTCCTTCGTTGTATCCTTTTGCATATCCGAAATTATCTTCGTTTTGGATGATTTTAATCTGAGCATAGTTCGATTTTAAAAAATCTATGGAATCATCATCTGAATTATTATCGATTACATAAATATCGGCCGATTGGGAGAATTCAACTATGGAAGGAATAAATTCTTCCAGAAGTTTTTTTCCATTCCAATTCAATATGACAACTCCCGTTTTCAATAGTCGATTCCTTTTTTATATTTCCATCTTTTGTGGCTCCACAGCCAGTTGTCGGGATTTTCAAGTATGGTTTCTTCCAGATTTTTAAAAAATTTGTGGACTATTTCCATCGGTTCATAATTCTCACCATCAGGTAATATTCTTTCAAAGGTTGTGTGGTAATGACCTTGTTTTACTTTGACCATCTTACAAAAGATAACCGCCATTTCTTTTTTGATGGCAATTTTATCATATCCGACAAATACGGGTGTGGTTTGATTGAGGAATTCCAAATCATAATGAATCGCTGATTTTTTCGGACTTTGGTCGGAAACGAAAAGATAAGCGTGTTCACCATTGTTAGGTGTATTCATCATGTAACGGGCGGTTTTTTTCATGTCAAGTGGAACCGTACCAAATTTTCCTCGAATTCCATTGATGCGTTCATTCCAGAAATCATTTCTAACTCTATGATAAACTGCGATTGTTTTTTCCGTATATAAATTAGGTGCCAATCCCACAAACCATTCCCAGTTAAATACATGTCCTGCCATCAAAATAACATCCTTTTGTTCATTTTCACATTCCTTGAAAATATGTAAATTGCTATAAGTGTGTCTTTTGTCCAATTCTTTTTGTGAAATGGAGAAACTTTTCAGTGTTTCGACTAAATAATCGGCAAAATTTTTATAGAATTTCTTTTGGATGGATTTGATTTCGGATTCGGATTTTTCAGGAAAAGAATTTTTTAAGTTCGTATAAATCGTTTTTCTTCTATAGCCGATCAAATAATTCAATAAAATATAAAGAATCCACGAAAAACCATATAAAACCCAAAAGGGCAGAAGAGAGATAGTGTATAATATTCCGTAGAAAATTTTGTTCATCGGTTTTAATTAAGCGTCAAATTTAAGACAATCCTGCCAAATCTTATCAAGAGGTGGTGGTGCGATGATGGTGAGTTCTTCTTTTTTTACCGGATGGATGAAGCTGATTTTCCGGGCATGAAGCGAAATACTCCCGTCCGGATTGGAACGTTTGGCACCATATTTCAAATCGCCTTTTATGGGATGACCGATGAAACTCAACTGAGAACGGATTTGATGCGATCTTCCGGTAAATAAATCAACTTCCAATAGAGAATAATTATCCAAATCTCCCAATACTTTATATTCAAGAATTGCCAATTTGGCTTCCTGTGTAGGTTTTGTATAAACCGTTACTTTATTGTTTTTCGGATTTTTTTTCAGATAGTGTTCCAAACGTCCTGATTGACTTTCCGGTTTTCCTTCGACAATTGCCCAATAAGCTTTCTGAACTTCACGTGTTTTGAACATTTCGTTCATTCGGGCGAGCGCTTTTCCGGTTTTGGCAAAAACGAGGATTCCACTTGTTGGGCGATCCAATCGATGAACCAATCCCAAAAATACATTTCCGGGTTTTTGATCCCGGATTTTGATGAATTCTTTTAAAGAATCGATCAATGGAACATCGCCTGTTTCATCACCCTGCGCGAGCTCTCCAGCTTTCTTGTTGATTACTAGAAGATGATTGTCTTCAAACACTATCTTGGGTTTAGTTTTCAAATCTTTATCTCGACTAATTACCATTGACCAATTACTAGATACCGAATTGGTTTAATACTGCTCGTTTTCATTCGGGAAATCGATCGATTTCACATCTTTCACATAATTCTGTACCGCTGCGGTAATTTCATCATACAAATTCAAATACCGACGTAAAAATTTGGGACTGAACTCATGCGTCATACCCAACATATCATGAACGACCAGAACCTGTCCGTCACAGTGAGGTCCGGCACCAATTCCAATCGTGGGAATCGAAATACTTTCGGTTACTTTTTGAGCCAATGCGGCAGGAATTTTTTCCATCACCACCGAAAAAGCACCCGCGCTTTCAAGGAGTTTGGCATCATCTAATAATTTCTGGGCTTCCGCTTCTTCTTTTGCTCGAACTTTATATGTTCCAAATTGGTAAATAGATTGAGGTGTTAATCCTAAATGTCCCATGACCGGAATTCCGGCATTGATGATTCGTTTTACAGATTTTTCAATTTCAATTCCACCTTCTAATTTTACAGCATGTGCTCCTGATTCTTTCATAATCCGAACGGCAGAATCCAAAGCTCTTTGCGGATCGGATTGATAAGTACCAAATGGTAAATCTACCACTACCAAGGCTCTCTCAACCGCTCTTACCACAGACTGCGCATGATAAATCATTTGATCCAAAGTGATAGGCAAAGTCGTTTCGTGTCCAGCCATAACGTTGGAGGCTGAATCCCCCACCAAAATCGCATCTACACCACCTGCATCCACCATTTGAGCGATGGTGAAATCATAGGAAGTAAGCATGGAGATTTTTTCTTTTCCCTTCATGCTTCTCAGGGTTTCAGTAGTGATTCTTTTTATTTCTTTGTTGATGGACATTGTCTACTAATTTTCGGCTAAGATAGGGTTATTTCGTAGGATTTACTTACTTTTGCAACGCCAAAATTTATCGGAAATCCTTCTCTTTTTATAGAATCAGAAGGCGATAAAACAAATTAGATAAAAATGAAAATAACAGTAGTAGGAACCGGATATGTAGGATTGGTTTCAGGAACTTGCTTTGCTGATGTCGGTATAGAAGTCGTTTGTGTGGATATCGATGCCCAGAAAATCGAAAAATTGAAAAATGGCATTATTCCTATTTACGAACCGGGATTGGAAGAATTAGTAGAAAGAAACTATAAAAACGGTCGATTAAAGTTCACCACCGATTTAGGCGAAGCCATTCAAGGCAGTGAAGTCGTTTTTATCGCGGTGGGTACACCTCCCGGAGAAGACGGTTCGGCCGATTTGAGTTATGTTCTGGGCGTGGCCAAAGAAGTAGGTGAAAAGATGTCCGATTATTTGGTGGTTGCAACTAAAAGTACGGTTCCGGTAGGAACTGGTAAAAAAGTTAAAGCGGAGATAGAAAATGCTTTGCAAAGCCGGAATTCCGATTTGACATTTTCTGTGGCTTCCAACCCTGAATTTTTGAAAGAAGGAGCTGCCGTAGAAGATTTTCTAAAACCGGACAGAATAGTAATCGGAACGGAAGATGCTGAAGCTCAAAAAATCATGCAACGTTTGTATAAACCGTTTCAGTTAAGTGGTGAACGAATTGTTTACATGGATATTCCATCGGCCGAAATGACCAAATATGCTGCCAACGCCATGCTCGCAACCAAAATCAGTTTTATGAACGACATCGCCAATCTTTGTGAAAGAGTAGGAGCCGATGTCAATATGGTGCGCCGGGGAATTGGTTCTGATCCGAGAATCGGCAATAAATTTATTTATCCGGGAGTGGGTTATGGTGGTTCTTGTTTTCCGAAAGATGTCAAAGCCATCATCAGAACGGCCAAACAATACGATTATGAATTACGGGTTTTACAAGCTGTAGAAGACGTCAATGATGCCCAAAAACATGTGCTGGTTGAAAAAGTGAAGAAACATTTTGGAGATGATCTCACCGGAAAAACATTTGCGCTTTGGGGATTGAGTTTTAAACCCAATACGGACGATATGCGCGAAGCACCTTCATTGGTCATCATCGATGAATTAAAAAAATTAGGCGCAGAAGTAAAAGCATATGATCCGGTTGCGATGGAACATGCCCGGGCTTTTTATTTAGGCGATAAAATTACCTATTGCAAGGATGCTTATGAAGCGGCCAACGATGCAGATGCTTTATTGTTGGTAACGGAATGGTCCGAATTCAGAATTCCTAATTGGGATGTTTTGGGGAAATTGTTGAAAAACAAAGTGGTTTTTGACGGACGTAACATTTACGATGCTCCTTATCTCAAAGAATTGGGGTATGACTACTACGGAATCGGATTAAAAGGTTAAATTTATTTTTCAATTCATTAGCATATGAAAGTTGGAATTACGTTCAGTTCATTTGATTTACTGCATGCAGGCCATATCAAAATGTTGGAAGAAGCCAGAAGAAACTGTGATTATTTGATCGTAGGACTTCAAACGGATCCTACGCTCGATCGTCCCGAGAAAAATAAACCGACGCAAACGGTAGTGGAGCGTTATATTCAGTTAAAGGGATGCAAATTTGTGGACGAAATAGTTCCATATGCGACGGAACAAGATTTGGAAGATATTTTGCGTTCTTTTAAAATTGATGTGCGAATCTTGGGTGACGAATATTTGGACAAGGATTTTACCGGAAGAAAATATTGTGAAGAAAAAGGAATTGAATTGTATTTTAACAAAAGAGATCATCGTTTTTCAAGTTCAGGATTGCGTAAGACGGTTCATGAAATCGAAAATTTGAAAATCATTCATAAAAAAATCAATTGATTTGAATAAAACTATCATCATTACAGGCGGTGCCGGATTTATCGGTTCACATGTGGTCAGAGAATTTGTAAAGAAATATCCCGGTTACAAAATCATCAATCTGGATGCTTTGACCTATGCCGGAAATTTGGAGAATTTAAAAGATATAGAAAACCAACCCAATTATATTTTCATTAAAGCCGATATCACCGACGAACAACGGATGGAGGAGATTTTCCAGGAATTCCGGCCGGACGGTGTGATCCATTTAGCAGCGGAATCTCATGTGGATCGTTCCATCAGTTCTCCTTTGGAATTTGTAAAGACCAATGTTTTGGGAACGGTCAACTTATTGAATGCAGCCAAGAAACTTTGGAACGGCAATTTTGAAGGCAAACGTTTTCATCATGTTTCTACGGACGAAGTCTATGGAGCACTGGGAGAAACCGGATTTTTTACCGAAGAAACGAGTTATGATCCACATTCTCCTTATTCGGCTTCCAAAGCGAGTTCAGACCATTTTGTAAGAGCTTATGCAGACACGTATGGTTTGCCGATTATTTTAACCAATTGTTCCAATAATTACGGTCCGAATCATTTTCCGGAGAAATTAATTCCACTTTGTATTCATAACATCATCAATAAAAAGCCGCTTCCCATCTATGGTGACGGAAAATATACCCGCGATTGGTTGTATGTAATCGACCATGCAAAAGCCATTGATTTGGTGTTTCATGAAGGTAAAAATGGTGAGAATTATAATGTTGGCGGATTTAACGAATGGCAAAACATCGATTTGGTGAAAGAACTTTGTCGTCAGATGGATGAAAAATTAGGACGCGAGCAAGGTGAGAGTGAAAAGCTGATTACATTTGTGAAAGACCGTCCGGGACATGATTTGCGATATGCCATTGACGCAACGAAAATCAATCAGGAACTGGGATGGAAACCAAGTGTTACTTTTGAACAGGGGTTAAGTCTGACCATTGACTGGTTTCTGAATAATCAGGAGTGGCTGGATCATGTGACAAGCGGGGATTATCAGAAATATTATATGAATCAGTATTTGAGTAGTTAAATGGTTGAATGTTTCAGTAATGACTTTAGTTAAATATCACAAAGAGTTAATAGTTTATCAAAAAGCATTTGAAACTGCGATGGAAATTTTTAATTTATCCAAAACATTTCCAATTGAAGAAAAATACTCTTTAACTGATCAAATTCGGTGCTCCTCTCGATCCGTCTGTGGAAATATAACAGAAGCTTGGAGAAAAAGACGATATGAAAAATTGTTTATCAATAAATTAATAGATTCGGAAGGAGAAGCAGCAGAAACACAAAATTGGCTGGATTTTGCTTTGGCTTGTAATTATATTGATAATGAAAAATATAATGAATTGAATTTGAAATATGATGAGATATTGGCAATGCTTGTAAAAATGACAAAAGATTCTGAAAAATGGACATTCAAAACTCAATAACTCAAACACTCAATAACTCAAACACTCAATAACGCAACACTCAATAACACAAACACTCAAACACTGATAAATGAAGGGAATAATATTAGCAGGAGGATCCGGTACACGACTTTATCCATTGACTATTTCGGTCAGTAAACAACTGATGCCGGTTTATGACAAACCGATGATTTATTATCCGCTTTCAACATTGATGTTGGCAGGAATACAGGACATTTTGATTATCACGACGCCGCAGGATTCTGAACCTTTTCAAAGGTTATTAGGAGATGGTTCCCAAATCGGTTGTAAAATCGAATATAAAGTACAACCCAGCCCTGATGGATTGGCGCAGGCATTTATCATCGGTGAAGAGTTCATCGGAGATGATTCCGTTGCCTTGGTTTTGGGGGACAATATATTTTACGGAACAGGTTTGAGAGGTTTGCTCGAAAGCAAGACAAATATAAATGGAGGTTGTGTTTTTGCTTATCAAGTTTCTGATCCTGAGCGATATGGTGTTGTAGAATTTAATGATAACTTTAAGGCGATTTCCATAGAAGAAAAGCCAGAAAACCCCAAATCCAATTATGCCGTTCCCGGATTGTATTTTTATGATAACCGGGTAGTGGAATTTGCTAAAAACCTGAAGCCATCTCATCGTGGAGAATTGGAAATTACCGACATCAATAAGATTTATTTGGCGTTAGGAGAATTGGAAGTGGGGATCATGGGGCGTGGAACAGCTTGGCTCGATACCGGAACTTTCGATTCCTTGCATGAAGCCAGTGAATTTGTGAAAATTATTGAAAAAAGACAGGGATTTAAAGTGAGTTGTATTGAAGAAATCGCTTACCGGCTTAAATTTATAAATAAAGAAGAATTGCTGAAATCTGCAGATAAATATGGAAAAAGCGGATATGGCGATTATTTAAGAAAAATTATTCAATAACAATGGATTCAACCACCAACCAATGGACCGAAATCATAAGCTCAAAACACAAACTCTTTTCACTTAACCTCAAGGAAGTATGGAGATACAGAGACTTGGTGTATATGCTCGTAAAACGAGATTTTGTAACCACTTTTAAACAAACGCTTTTAGGACCGGTTTGGTTTTTTATACAACCCATTTTAACAACTCTTACGTTCTTAGTGGTTTTTAGAGGAATCGCCAATTTACCTGTGGACGGACCACCGATTGCATTTTATTTAGCAGGTACTACATTATGGAGTTATTTTTCTTCCACTTTGACTGCTACATCCAATGTTTTCAAAGGAAATTCCCGGATTTTTGGGAAAGTGTATTTCCCACGTTTAGTCATGCCTTTATCCATCGTAATTTCCAATTTGATGCGGTTTGGCGTTCAGTATTTATTGTTTGTTTTGGTCATTCTTTATTACTTGATATTTGAAAAAAATGTTTCTCCTAACTTATGGATTTTAGCTACACCATTTTTGATATTGGTGATGGCCGGATTTTCGTTGGGATTGGGAATGATTTTTTCGTCTATGACGACTAAATACAAGGATTTAAGTATGTTATTGGGATTTGGAATTCAATTGTATATGTATGCGACGCCGGTGATACTGCCGGTTTCAGGAATGCCCGAATGGGCAGTTCCTTTTATCAAGGCCAATCCTTTGACGGGCGTTTTTGAATGTTTTAAATACGGATATATAGGATCCGGGAGTTTTGAATCAAGTATGTTGATTTATTCGACTGTTGCAACCCTCATTATTCTTTTTTTAGGAACTTTGATTTTTAATAAAGTGGAAAAATCATTTATGGATACTGTATGAGTAAGAGCGTTTTAGAAATAGAAAATGTATCCAAACAATACCGTTTGGGAGAAGTGGGAACCGGAACACTTACACATGATTTGAACCGTTGGTGGGCTTCTGTTCGCGGAAAAGAAGATCCTTATTTAAAAATCGGAGAGACAAATGACCGAACCCAAAAAGGAGAAACTGATTATGTATGGGCGCTGAAAGATATTAATTTTAAGGTAGAACAAGGAGAAGCCGTAGGAATCATCGGCAGAAACGGAGCCGGAAAGTCAACTCTCTTAAAACTATTGTCAAAAGTAACAAAGCCTACGACCGGAACGATTAAATACAGAGGCCGAATTGCTTCACTTCTTGAAGTCGGAACCGGATTTCACCCGGAAATGACAGGCCGTGAAAATATCTATCTGAACGGAGCGATTCTGGGAATGACTCGCAAGGAAATCACGCGGAAGTTTGATGAAATCGTCGCGTTTGCAGGAGTGGAACGTTATATCGATACGCCTGTAAAGCGTTATTCTTCAGGAATGTATGTAAGATTGGCATTTGCGGTAGCTGCGCATTTGGAATCAGAAATACTGATTGTAGATGAAGTTTTGGCGGTAGGCGACGTCGAATTCCAAAGGAAGTGTATAGGGAAGATGAACGATGTTTCGAAAGGTGAGGGTAGAACAGTTTTGTTTGTGAGTCACAACATGGCAAGTATCCAAAACCTTTGTGATAAAGGAGTTCTGATGCAATATGGGAAAATCGAAGCCATAGGTGAAATAAACGAAGTGGTGGATAAATATTTGACTCTGAACAATGACGATGTCAAAAAATCAGAATATTTAGCCAATTTGGAAGTGGACCTAACTGAACATAAACCCGTTCAGATCAAGAAAGCATTCTTGAAAAACAACAATGGAGCTCAAATTCAAAAAGTTATAGCAGGTGACTCATTTGAGTTTCATATAGAATATAAAGCCTATAGAACGGATTTAAATTCGAATTTGTACATCGGTATTTATGATCAATATGACCAAAAATTGTTGCATTTGGGAACTATCTATGGAGGTCTTGAGATTTTTAAATCGCAAAAACAAGGATTGATTGTCTGTAAAATACCTAAATGCACGCTGAAAGAAGGAATTTATTCTGTAAATCTGTCATTTCATATTGACAATTCTCCGGTCGAACGTGTCAAAAATGCATTTACATTAAACGTAGAAAATGGAGATTTTTATAATGTAGGAAAACTTCCAAATAATAAAGAAAATATTTTTTTTATAGATCAGAAATGGGAAACTTTCTAAATAAAATCTTCAAAAAATTGAATCCTTTCAATTATAAAAAGGTGAAATCGTACTTTGAAAATAATTTGGAAAAGGTTTCAAATAGCACCTTTTTGACATTTCTCTATTATGGTTTTATCAATAAATCGTTTAAAAGAGAATTATCGTCCACACTCAAAGGACGTCTTCACCACACTCGACTGATAAAAGAAAAAAAAGCAAATGAGTATCTTCTGACTAGAAATATCCATCGAATAGAAAAAGGACTCATCATGAAACCAAGAAAAGAAATATTTGCTTTGGATTATATTGACGAAACGATGGATGCTTTTTTGTCTTTGTTAAAATCAAATGAGTTGGATAAAAACATACCCAAACACAAATGGTTTAACGATGTTTTAAACGAATATTTTTCATCCATTATTTCGCATCCGAAGACGGATGCTTATAAGGAGAAATTAAAAGAATTTGATTTCACATTTGGTAATTCAGAAAATCCATCTACACCACAAAAAAGGAAAGAAACCCTTCATTCCAATATCACATTTGAAGAATTTTCAAAATTGAGCCGACAGAGAAAGTCTGTCAGGTGGTTCAAGGACAAAAAAATACCACGAGAACTTATAGACAAAGCTATTTTGACAGCCATACAAGCTCCAAGTGCCTGTAATAGACAACCTTTTGAATACTACGTTATAGACTCTGAAGATTTGTTGAAAAAAGCAGTTGAAATCCCTATGGGTACAAAAGGCTATAGCCAAACAATCCCTATGTTTATAGTAGTCGTAGGAGATCTTTCGGCGTATTTTTCTGAAAGAGATAGACATTTGATCTACATAGATGCATCATTGGCAAATATGGCATTTTTGTTTGCTTTGGAGACGATGGGTTTGAGTTCATGCAGTATTAATTGGCCGGATATTGAAGAGAAAGAAATTCAAATGAAAAGATTGCTAAATTTGAAAAAGTACCAAAGACCTATTATGTGTATAGCGGTGGGTTATGGAGATGAAGACGGGGGTGTACCTTTCTCTGAAAAAAAATCCATAGAATCAATCCGAAAATATTTGTAATGAAAATCATAGAACTAAAGGGGTTAGGAACTACAAACAAAGGAGCGCATTTGATGTTGGACTCAGTAAAGACTATCATAAATGAGCACTTCAAAAATGTCTATTTCTGCTACAAAAAACAATGGGGACTGAACTATAAAGAAGCCGGAAGAAACGGCATCTATAAGATAGTTGATTTTCCAGCTGTAAAGAGAATTCCTTGGAATTTATTAATGAAATACATCCCCCAACATATTTTACTGGAACATGGACTTGTACTTCAACATAGAGTTGACGTAATTTTAGACGGATCCGGTTTTGCGTATGGTGATTTTTGGGGACATGAAAAAATCAATGATCGATTGGGAGAGTTTTTAAATAACAAATACCCAAAACACACCAAATTGATTTTACTACCTCAGGCTTTTGGGCCGTTTACAAATGATTTGGTAAAAAGTCATTTCCAAAAAGTCGTGGAAAAGGCAGATTTGATTTATGCGCGGGACAGGATGTCTTTTCACTATCTGAAAGAAACATACGGAGAAAGACCCAACATGAAGATTGCTCCCGATTTTACCAATCTTTTGGATGCCGGAATTGAAAAAGAATACCCAGAAGGAAATGTTTGTATCATTCCTAACTATAAGGTTTTAAGTGAATCCGAAACAAAGAACAATTATTATCAATTCTTAAAAGATGTAATTCAGTATATCAAAACCCAAGATGGAAAACCTTATTTTTTAATTCATGAAGGTGAGAAAGACAAAAAGATAGCAGAGGATATAAATGAAGTTTTGCCCGTTCCTTTGGAAATAGTAATGGATTATGACCCTATTCATATTAAAAATAGGATAAAATCCTCAGAATTAATTGTTGTTTCGAGATTTCATGGATTAGTTAGCGCTTTAAGTCAAGGAATTCCTGTTTTGACAACCTCTTGGTCTCATAAATATAAAATGCTTTTAGAAGAATATGCTCAGTCTGAAAATTTAGTGGATATAAATAATCCGGATTGGGATTTTATTCGTTCCTATATCAAGGAAAATTTGTTTTACAAAAGAGAAAATAGAGAAAAATACCAAGAATTAATTCAAAAAGAAAAGCAGAAAAGTCAAAACTGTTGGAATGAAATCATAGAACAAATCCAAAAATAGTTTATGAATATCTCCGTCATCATACCACTTTACAATGCTGAGAGGTTTATTGAAAAAGCATTAGAAAGTTGTCTTCAATTTCAGGAAATAAAAGAAATTATAGTTGTGGATGATGGGTATCAAGACAATGCTAAACAAATAGTAAAAGAATATTCTGGTAATTTTCCTCAAATTAAACTTTTTCAACATCCCAATAATGAAAATAGAGGAGCAGGAGCCTCACGAAATGTAGGATTGGAAAAAGCTACGCAGGAATTTATCGCCTTTTTGGATGCAGATGATTATTTTTTACCCAACCGATTTGATGCAGAAAAAGTACTGTTTAAAAACCCTGAAATTGATGGAGTATACGGAGCGATAGGGGTGCATTTTTATAACGAAACGGGCAAAGAAAATTTCATCCAAAAATTTAAAATTGAAAATTATGAAGAAGCGGAAAACTACTTGACGACAGTTCCGCATGAAATTCCACCAAAAGATTTATTTCAACATCTTTGGGGGATTGAAAAGAAATTTTTAGGATATTTCAGTTTAGATGGCTTAACCGTAAAAACCAAGGTAATCCGGGAAAACCAACTTCGTTTCAACGAAAAACTCAGATTGCACCAGGACACGGAATTCATCAGTAAATTAGCGTTTGTATCCAATCTGGCTACAGGAAATTATAAAGAAGCCGTCGCCATACGCGGCGTTCATGATGAAAATCGTTATATATCAAACGTTGATAATCGAAAAGTGCTGAAAAACAGATATTTACTTTATTCTGAAGCAAAAGAATGGTTAGTTCAAAAAAATCCTGAAAAAGAAATATTGCAACATTTTGAGGTAAATGCCGATTATTTCGATTTTAAATTATCGGATTTCTGGGTCAGAAAAAAGAAATATCTATCCTATATTTCAAAATATAAAAATTTTTTGAAAAGAGACGATTTTCCCTTAGACCATATTCACAGGAATTTGTTTAAAAATTATCCGCTGCAGAAATTCTATCTGGAAGCATTATTTTTGTATCGAAAACTATTTTAAATGATTTCTATTATCATTCCGACTTTTAACCGCGCCGATTTATTGCCGGAAACGATGAATTCGATTCTAAATCAGTCAGATACAAATTGGGAATGTATTTTAGTAGATGACGGGAGCACGGATGAAACCTGGGCTGTCTTGCAAAATTACGCTGCAAAAGATCCGCGGTTTAAAACATTTAAAAGACAAGAATTTCAAAAGCCAAAAGGCGCCAATGCCTGTCGGAATCTGGGAATAGAAAAGTCAAAGGGAGAATATTTGCTGTTTTTTGACAGCGATGATTTGATGATGGAAAACGCCATTTCAGACCATCACAAATTTATAGATCAACACCATTCAGATTTGAACATTCTTCAATCGGTTTATTTTGGTGTCGAAAGTCTGAATATGAAAAAAATTGTTTCGGGCGATATTCATTCTCCGAACTTAGTAGAAGAATTCTTTAGAAAAGAAACGGTTTGGATTACACATAATCCTGTTGTTTCCAAATCATTTCTGAATCAGCATCATATTGTTTTTAACGAATCCTTGAAAGCGGCGCAAGATTGGGAATTTTTTATAAAAATTTTAGTCAGAAATCCCAAAATCACAAGTTTTGAAAATATCGGAACCCAAATGCGCATTCACAATGAAAGCATTTCAAGCAATGAAGAAGGAAAAGCCCTGAAATATTTTCATTATTATAAAGCCAGAAATCTTATTTTCAATGATTATTTATCTGAAAATCAGCGAAATAATTTGAAAGATTATTATAAAGATTATTCAACAAATTTGCTTCGCGAATTGATCAAAATGCAAAAATATGATTGGGCCAAAGAAATCATCATTAACGAAACAGACGGCAAAAAGCGCCTTATCAACTTGAGTTTTCTCCAATTATATAAAACCACAAAAAAAGGCCTATCAAAAATAGACCTTTCTTAATCCGTATTTAATTCGCTTTTACTTCTTCACCTTAATCGTACACCCGATCGCAACTGTCGTTTCTTTCGCTATCGGTTTTCCGGCAATGAGAGCATCCACGGCATTTTGTACATAATGTTCGTCCGCATCATCGGCATCCTGATAATTATTGTCAATCGTTCCGATGTATTTGACGATGTTTTTATTGTTTTCTTTGTTCAACAAATAAACATGAGGCGTTTTGGTAGCACCATATTGAGGATAAATCTTTTGTCCTTCATCCAACAAATAAGGAAAAGTAAAACCCTTTTCTGCTGCGCGTTTTTTCATCTCATCCATGCTGTCTTCAGGTTGAACAGTCGGATCATTCGGATTGATAGCAATCACCGGATAACCCAGTGGTTTATATTTTTTATCCAATGCGATAATCCGGTCTTCATACGCTTTTGCATACGGGCAATGGTTACAAGTAAAAATCACGATAAAACCTTTTGCATCTTTGTAATCAGCCAATGAAACCATTTTATCGTCAATGTTCGTCAATTTAAAATCAGTCGCTTCATCCCCGATTTTATATCCGTTTGAAACGGTTTCTACGGTTTCGGCCGAAGCCAATTCGGTCGTTGTGTTTTCGTTTTTCTGCTGGCAAGCGAACAGGGTCAATGCCGCTGTGGCTAATAAAAATAATTGGCGCATATTTTAAAGATTATCGTTTACTAAATCCTCCAATTCATATTGAGTCAATTGGAGCTCTTTGAAAAAAACTTTTTTTCCGTTTTTGTACAGTATAGTTGCTGGGATTGCTCCGCTCCAGTTTTCGTCTGTAGCAGGAATCCATTCGTTCATCCGTTTAATATCATCCAGCAGATAAACATCTGCATTTATATGATTCTGTTGAATGAATTTTTTCACTTTGGTGTCCAATTGTTTTTTGGAATCCATGGAAACCAGAATCATTTTAAAATTCGGGTCGTCTTTAAAGGTTTCGTTAACAGCCATAAAAGCCGGAAGCTCTTCTATACAGGGTTTGCACCAAGTTGCCCAAAAATTAACTACATATAATTTTCCGTCTTCTTTTTGAATGACCGATTTTAATTCGTCATAATTCACCGCTTTTAAAACAGGTTGGGTTTCCTGGCCGTTGCAGCTCAAAAGAATTCCTGTCAGTACTATCAGAAATATTTTTTTCATAGTCCGAACATTATCAAAAACCGTACTACACAATTTGGAATAATAAAATTTAACTTAATTTAATCTTTATGTCATCACTCAATGCGCTTAACACGAAACTCAAATCACCAATATTTATCCACCAAATACACGAATTGTGCCATGGCAATGGCTCCCAAATGAAGCTCACGTTTGTTTATTTTTTCAAATGTATCTTCCGGTGTATGATGAATGTCAAAATAACGCTGAGAATCGGGAGCGAGTCCGGCCAAAGGAGTTTGCATTTGAACTTTTAACGGATGGATGTCCACACCGCCATATCGGCCACTGAAATCATAGACTCCGTATGGAAGAAATAAGGATGCCCAACTTTCAACTTCTTTTATTTTTTCTTCGCTCATATCCAGAGAAATTCCTCTTGGAGAAAATCCGCCGGCATCACTTTCTATGGCAAAAAGATGGACTTCATTTTCCTTTTTTGCCACTTCTGCGTATTTTTCACCGCCTCGTGCACCGTTTTCTTCATTGGCATAACAAATAATCCGAATGGTGTGGTTATTCTGAATTCCCAATTTTTTGAAAGCGCTTAAAACAGCTATGCTTTGTACGATTCCGGCTCCGTCATCATGTGCGCCTTCTCCTACATCCCAGGAATCCAGATGTCCGCCGACTACTATTACTTTTCCGTCTTTTTTTCCGGTAATTTCGCCGATGACATTATAATTGACTTTTTCGGCTTTCATTCCACAATTGGAATTGAGTTTCAATAAAACTTTTCCAATTTTCAGTGATTCCGCTAATTTATCGGCCGAAGCATTTCCAACGGCAATAGCCGGAATTTTGGCAAATTTTTCATCATAACGCATCACACCTGTATGCGGAACATCATCTACACCGGTGGAAACCGAACGGATGATGACAAATTTCCCGCTTTTTTCTGCCACTTTGGAAGCCGTTACCACACGGTATTTAGAGGCATCGCCATATCCCCAAAATGTTTGCACGAAATCTTGACGAAATTTATAATTGAAAAACACGATTTTGTCTTTTACTTCTGAAGCAGGTAATTTTTCAAATTCCTCCAACGAATTGACCATCAGAACTTCACCTTCCACATCTTTACCGTTGGTACCTTCGGAATTCCCCAATGAAAGAAAAACCATATCTTTCCAACTTCCATTTCTGGTTTTCATCTTCAGACTTTCTTTTCCACGAACCCAGACCGGAACCATGGTTTCC
>JBEBVY010000032.1:0-22081 GCA_040392505.1 Moheibacter lacus
CAGGAATGGGAAGAATTGATGTTGTTGATTTAATTTTGGACTTTGTCAAGTTCTTCCTTTAAAATAAACCAATTCTGCTTTCACTTTTTGAATTTCAATTGGATTCGTCAATCCCACTGCCGAATCGCATTTTTTCATCAGTTCGGCTATCATTTCTCTTTTGGTTTTGATTTTCCGGTTCAACATTTCACAATAGAATTCCTGTCCGATTCGGTTGTTGTGTAAATCCATTTCCCGGTCGAAATCCTCATTGACAAAACAATCTTCATGCAAATCGGTGGTGAATTTGGCCCATGCAACTGCTTTTTCTTTTGTAGTCACGCCGGCGCAATTTTTCGCAATCAACAAATTCCAGGCAGCATGCCGAAAGGCGTTTGGGATACCTCTTCCGCTTGAACTTTCATCAAAATTGATTTCTGAAAACAAAAAGGATTCGATCGTCCCCCAAATGGTAGGAATCAATAAAATCGGTCTGGAAAGCAGTGCACGGAACATTTTCCAGGTCATGTTGACAGAAAGGGTGCGAAGGATTTTGAAGAATTTTTTCACGCCCAAATTTAATCAATTCCGGGGCTTGTTCATTCCTCTTTTTTCCGTTTCTTTTTCTTCTCTTTTTCCTTTCGTTTCCGGGTTTGTCGTTCTGTTAAAATATAAGAATCTGCAGGTTCGCTGAGCAAAAATCCATAAGGAGCAGTGGAAGGCATGGCGTCAAAAATAACTTTGAGCATGGCCAATAAAGGCAGTGCGAGAATCATTCCTGAAATCCCGAACAACATTCCGCCCAGGAAAAAAGACAGAAGCGAAACCAAAGGATTGAGACTGGCTTTTCCGCCTACGATTTTTGGGGTGATGATATTTCCTTCCAAAGTCTGAACCAATTGGAACCATAAAATTACGCCCAACGCATACCAGGCACTGTCTTTGGTCGCCAAAGCAAACAATGCCGGAATGAGCGACCCGATGAAAATCCCGATGTATGGAAAAATGGTGAGCATGGCCGCCAATATGCCGAAGAACCAAGCATATTCGATCCCTAGAATCATTAATCCTGCGGTATTCAGAACGGCTACGATTCCCATCACGGAAATAAGTCCGACCAGATAATTGCGCAATACATCATAGATTTTACCGAGGATTTCTTCTATTTTTTCTTTGGGTGTATTGGAAAAAACACGGAAGAAAAATTCTTTGAAAAATTCGCGGTAATACAAAAAGAAAAAGATCATAATGGGCACCAAAAGACCGTATGCAAGCGAATTTCCGATCGAATTCAAAACGGATGTGATGTATCCGCCTATGCTCGAAGCACTACTGCCCATTTCGCTTTCGCCACGCTGAATCAGTTCGTTGGTTGACATATTGAATTTGTCTGAAGTCCATTCCAGGATCCGCATCATCAAGGATTTGATTTTATTGGCAATGTCCGAAGCGTCTTCCGTGATGTTCAGGGTTTGTGAAACGATAAGATAGCCGATTCCCACTAACACTAAAATAGCTAGCAAAAGCGCAGTGATAGAAGCAAAGGCGCGGTTAAATCCCCATTTTTCAAACCTTTCGCACAGCGGAAGCAGTAGAACCGATAAGATTACGGAAAACAAAATGGGAACTAAAATACTTTGCAGTATATAACAAATGAATACAATCAAAACCAACATCAGCAGCCGGGCTGCGTTTCTGATGCTCCTGTCTTTAATTTGTTCCTGCATTTTAGCTTAATTTCAATAAAGATAAATCTTTTCTTGATTGAGAAAGATCCAACTAAAAATTTAACCAAAAGGGATGAAGCAATTTATCTTTTATTTCTGCTGGAAATATTTGATGAATTCAGATGGAGAAACACCGATCGTAGCTTTAAATACCGATGCAAATTTAGAATGGGAGGAAAAACCGGTTTCTTCGGCAAGCGTATTGATTTTGTATTGTCTGTATATCGGATCTTCCGTAATTTTCTGTACGATATAGTGGATTCTCAAATCATTAATATATTCGTTAAAATCTTTTTCTTTATGCTTTTTGATGATATAGGAAAGATATTTCGTATTGGTTTCGATTTCGGCTGCTACGTAAGGTAAAGAAACTTTTCTTTCCAGGTAGAGCTGTTTGTTTTCAAAGTCATGCAGTTTCTCCAATAATTTTTCTTCGGCTTCAGCAGGCATGATGGGGGTTTTATCTTCTTTTTCCCAGGTTTTATCGGGTTTTGGCTTTGTCACCAAATTCGTTTCATTTTGCTGTTTTGTTTTGAGCTGTTCCAGCACTTTTTCAATTTTCTTTATCTGCTTTTGTTTTTTGTAATAAAAAAATAGAGAGATTCCGATGATGGCCAGTACGATTCCCACCAAACTGTAAATGATGGTTTGCTTGCTACTGTTGTTCATGCGCAGCTCTTCTTTCTGTTTAGAAATGGTTTTGTTTACGGCTGCGTTTACTGCTTGTTTATTGACACTGGAAATACTGTCGTTCAGCGCCGTGAACAAACGCAGGTATTTTTTAGATTGATCTGTTTGGTGCAATTCCATATAGGATTTGGACAAGACTTCAAAAAGATCTCTTCTGAGTTGGGGGAGGCTTGCCTTTTTTTCAATGGAAATTCCTTGTTCAGCATATTGGACAGATTTGTCATAATCCTTTTGATTATAATAAAAATTGCCCAATTGATTGAGTAAAATCACTCTTTCTACCAGCGGAACGGTTTTCGAATTATGGATGTTGAGTGATTTCAAATAATATTTTTCAGCCAAATCTGGTTTTTCGGCTTTTTCATATTCATTGGCCATGATGATATTGGAATAGGCGATCAGGCTGTATTTTTTCGAAATACTTTTTTCGTCTGTTTCATCTATTTTTTCTGCTTCGGCTATGCATTTGTTGATATTGGAAAAGATAGAATCCTGTGGTGCAGAGGCTTTCATAAGGTGATTGGCCAGATTGCTGTAAATTAAACTTAAAGCATATTGTCGATTATTGCCCCGGTTTATTTTTCGCGCATATTCCAGTGCCAGATCATATTGTTCACTTCCCTGGCTTAAAAGTCCCAGTTCGGAATAAGCACAGCCCTTCAGCCGGTGGATATGGGAAACATTTTCATAATCTTTTATGGCATAACCCAACTTCAGGTATTCATCGTCTAAATTGATTAACTTATTGTAATTGGAACTGTTGAAATAAATAATGGCCTGATTATATCCCACACGCATGATTCCGGAGTTGTAGCCGATTGCTTTGGCATCTGCTTTTATTTTTTCTAAATGTGAAATGGCTGCTTCCGGATCTGTAGAGTCGGAAGAATGAATGACTGATTCAAATTCTTTGTTAATGGACTCGATGGTTTTCGGCTGTTGTGCCGCAGTCAAACTATGACATAAAATGAAGAAAACCGTCAGTAAAGAATAGATTCTCTTACCGATAAAACCGCATTTGAATTTAATTCTAATTAAATGAATAAACATTTTAATATTTTCAAACATTCAAAATATAAAAATCAGAGCATTCATGGATAATAAATCACCCAACCATTTTGATAGTAATGTTTTAAAATGTTTAGAAAACTTACTAAATTTTTGACAGGTTTCATGCTCAAAAACCTGCTGTCTTAAATTAGTAAAAGGGACTGTAAATATAGACAAACAAATTGGAACCGGCGCATTTTCCGATTTCGCTTCAAGTTTCAAATGATTTGGGAGTTTTCAGGTAAAGCTACAATAAACTGATTATCAGCGCAATAAAAATTTAAGTATATCTGAATTACAGAAAACAGATATGGTAAAGCTTTTTTATGAACCCAAAACGATGGTACTTGGCGCATATTTTCTCTTATCTTATTTGGATGTAAACGAGGATGACCAAAACAATATTAACCAAACAATATTTAGAAATTAACAAGTCAAACAAAATTTATGAAAAAAACTGTACTCATCAAAATCACTAGAAATCTTTTTTTAACAGGTTTTATCACGGCTGTATCATTTGCCAGTGCGCAAACCGTTATTTATCAGCAAAATTTTGATGGTAACAATGGGAATTTTACCAACACCATTGTATCCCAGAACACCGAAACCAACGGCTGGATCGCCAGCTCAACAGAACCCCAATACGGTGGCATTTACAGACATATGTGGAACTTCTCTGACGTGACAGCAGGAAATAATCCTGTTACCATGCCTATTTCCGGAAAATCTATGGGAATGGGATTTTATAACGGAAATGATCCATGGGTTCCAAACGAATATTTCCATTATTATGCCGCAGAACCGGCAGATCAGCCTTTTTATACGACAAGATGGGCACATGTAGGATTCTCAACGGAAGGATATGAAAATATAACCATTGAATTCAAATGGCGTTGTGCAGGCGAAATTTTTGAAGGAGTGGTATATGACTACGGAACCGTCAATACTTCGATTGATGGCGGTGCAACCTGGGCAATGGACCAAACAGGCGGACAGGGCGGAACCACCAGTGAGCACGGAAACTTTAACGGAGGTTTGTATTTCGGGAATGAAACTGTGCAAACAGCAATTTTAACATTGCCTGAAAGCCGGGACAACCAACCGAATTTTCGTTTGGCTTTCCGTATGGTCATAGATGAAGGATATGGAACGGGTGGCGGATTTATCATTGACGATATCATTGTCCGTGGAACTCCCATTGTAATGGCGACTGCAGATACAGACAAATCTAACATAAATGTTTATCGGGACGGAGATGCATTTGTGATAAAATCTACCTCTGAAAAAATTCAAACAATCGAGTTATTCGATTTAAGCGGTAAGCAACTGATCAACCAAAAAGGCAGCAATACTGAATTCAGAATCCAGGCAAACCATCTTTCTAAAGGAGTCTATGTGGTTAAAGCCACTTTGGAAAACGGAACAGAACTGACCAAAAAGATCATAAAATAATCTATTATAATAAAAGAAAGAACCTGAAAACATAAATTCAGGTTCTTTCTTTCCTTAAAAAATCTCACCTCCTTACTTAAAAGATTCCACCCCGAAAACAAAAAACCTTTTGTGAAGAAATAAAAAAACACAAACGCCTAACTGAAATAATTATGAAAAATACCCAAAAAAGATTTGGGGTTATGATTTTTACGGCCATAGCTCTGTTTTTTTCAATTACAGGATTTGCGCAAATGCTCAACTCCAAGCGTCTGAACGCCAATCAAAAAGAAACCATTCAGCCATTATCCCAGGCCAATTCAAATCTTGAAGCCAGCCACGCAGAGCCTTCTGCCGCAGATAATATTTCACCATTTGATGCCGTAAAAGGGAAGCGGGAAGACGTTTCCAAACGAGATGCTTTTTCTAAACACTACATCAATGAAGACGGAAGTTTCACTGCTATTATAGGCGCAGGACCGATTCACTATGAGAAAAACGGACAGTTTCTGGATATTGATCATAAAATTGCACCCAATAGCAATATGACATTTCCTTATGTGAATGCAACCAACTTATTTGAATCTTATTTCGGAGCAACTTCGCATACCGGAATTAAAAACAAAACACAGGAAGGAGAAATAACCGAATTCCTGAACACAAAAATGTACTGGGAAGTAAACGGACAGGCTGTAAATACTTTAAACAGTGTAAATGTTCCGGTTTCAATACAGGAAGACAAAGCCTATTACCATAATATCTACGGAAATATTTCGGCGGAATTCACCATACTGACCGGAAAACGAAAATTAAACTACATCATCCCGAATCAACAAGCCCTCGGTAATATACCCACCGGAGCAGACTACCTTGTCTTCACAGAAGATGTCATTCTGCCTTTTGGCTGGACAAGCACGATTACCGATAGCGGTGTAATGATCAAAGATCAATTGGGCAAAGAGATCTATTTGTATGAAAATCCGGTATCTACAGATGCTATCCAAAATGAATTGGAAGCACAAGTAAACACGATTTTTGAAACCTACCAATTGGGAAATACACTCACCGTAAAAACCAAAGTGAAAGCAGAGTGGTTGCTAAACAATGAAAGAGTTTTCCCTGTGATGGTGGATCCGACCACTGATTATTATCCGAACGAAACAACACATAGAACAGGGCAGTGTTTCACTACGGGAGGTGGCTATGGAAACATGGCTGTGGGTTATGTGGGAGGTTATTATAGAGGATTTGCTACTTTTGATATTACCTCTATTACAGATGGCTCTACTATATCTACAACGGTTTTATATCACTATGTAGGGACTACCACTGGTATGGGAACAGCACGTGGAAGTGAGCTCAGAGCTTACCTGGGACTTCCTCAAGATCAAGGTACATTTCCAAATTTATATAATGCGATTACAAATCCAACGATTTCACCTAGTATATATCAAACAGTCTATAACCTTGGTACCATTGGTTGGAAAAATCCGACGCTAGGTTCCACAGCCAATGGTCATTTACAAAACCGATTAAACGTCAATAACTTCACGATTGGATATCGACCTGCAGGAACATATAGCGGAGCAAATCAATATGCGTTATTGTACGGAATGCCAGATCCGGGAGGACTAGGTAGACATCCCTACATAAAAGTCACCTATACAGAACCAACTACTCCTCCATCTTGTGCGACAAATATATCCCCGGCAAATGGAGCTACAGGAGTAGCGCATCAAGGTTCACTTGTTTGGAGCAGTGTTCCTGGAGCCACAAGCTATGATGTGTATTTTGGAAATACGGCTACACCCCCTCTTGTTTCGACAAGTCAAACAGGCACTTCTTATGCGATCACAGATTGTTTGCTGCCAAATACAACCTATTACTGGAGAGTGGTTCCAAAGAATGCAAATGGATCTGCTACAGGTTGTGCAACTTGGTCTTTTACAACGGACAATAAATTGCATATTTATCAAAATGATTTTGAAACGGCTTCTTTAGGTTACTTTGGCACTTCCGGAACTTCGGTTGATGGTTGGTATACCAATAATAATTCTGGAACAGGAGGGACTGCAACATTAGGATATAATAACACTTGGACAGTCGGTGAAGGTACATTTGCTATCAGTGGGAAATCTGTTGGAGTCTCTGCATTATATAATGGTAGTTTAGCGGGGTCATACTTCCAATATTATATTGATTTGGGTGAATTTCACCGATGGATTTACCGTCCTTTTGATATGCGTGGTTATAGAGATATAGAAATATCTTTTAAATGGAAATCTGGAGGGGAAGCCAATCAGGATTATGGTTCGGTTATATCTTCAATAAATGGGGGAAACAATTGGTTGATGGACAATCAAGGGGGATTATATAATGATGGAAGATATTGGAGTTCACCTAACACAATTCAAAATCAGACCCTAATATTACCAAATACAAGAAATAACCAGCAAAATTTTGTTTTAGGTTTCAAATGGGATGATTGGAGTGGAAATAATATTGGAACGGATCCTTCATTTGTTGTTGATGATATAGTTGTCAGAGCTTGTCCATTTGAAGGAGATATACTTTCTGACGAAGTAAACCCAGGTGTTTATGAATGGATACCAGCAGGTAGTACTGAAACCACACTCACAATAGATGGTTCTCACCCTTGTGCTCAATTTGAATGGGAACAATCTATTGATGGCGGAGTGAACTGGACGGTTATTCCAGGAGCTACTTCTGTATCTTATACCACACCCAACAACTTGGAAGAGGATACTTGGTACAGATCAAGAGTTTATTTTTCTACAGGTTGTCCCGGAGTGTATCAGGAACAACCCTTTAAAATTATAATACCAGATTGTACAACTTCCACTACTTGGGACGGTTCATCCTGGAGCAACGATGTTCCAACCAGTTCTGATACCAAAATTATATTTGAAGGAAATTATACTTCTTCAAACGCCAATACAGACAACGGTGCATTGATCGGCTGTTCCGTGGAGGTAAGAAATACGGCGCAAGTGGTCATTTCTTCGGGTCATTCGATTACGATAGACAATGAAATCCTAGTAGTAAACACAGCAAATTTCACTTTGGAAAACGATGCCAATCTGGTTCAGATAGACAGTGATGCAGAAAACGAAGGAATCATCGCCGTAAAACGAAACAGCACCCCTGTGGTCCGTCAGGATGCAACCGGTTGGTCATCACCGGTTTCCGGGCAGAATGTCCGTAGTTTTTCTGCCGGAACGCTCAAAAAAAGATATTATATCTACAACGGTTATGGTGCTGCCGGAACGGGTGGAAGCAGTTTCAAAGGGCTTTTTGAGTTTGATCCGCTTTACCCGATGCCAAACCCCATACCAGCAGAATGGCCGGGAGAAAGAGTTATGGTCAGCGGACAAGAATTGTTCGATGAAAATACCTATACTTTTCAAGAAGGAATCGGTTATTCCATACGCGTTCCCAATAGCTGGAACAGCACTACCGCTTCTGCATTTTCGGGAACATTTACCGGAGAACCGCATAACGGTGACATAGAAGTTCCTGCCTACGGCAAATACACCATGGTTGGGAATCCTTATCCGTCTGCAATTGATGCAGAAGATTTCTTTGATGCAAATACAGCTGTAGAAACCCTGCATTTCTGGACGCATTATTTCCCGGTAGGTCATGCAAGTTATAACAGTAATTATGTTACTTACACGCGAGCGGGTGGCGCTGGTACCCATCCGGGAGGCGGAACTCCACCAAACGAAACCATACCTGTTGCACAGGGATTTGTAGTGGAAAACGGAACGATTGAGGTAGAAGAAAGCAATACATCATGGCCGGTTTATTTTAACAACGATATGAGAACTGCTTCTGCCGATGGTATTTTCTATAAAAACGAAGATTGGGAAAGACACCGTTTCTGGTTGAGCCTGACCAATGATAACGAAGAAAAAACAGCCCAGATACTGATTGCCTATATGACAGGAGCTACAGATGGCTATGACCATCAGATAGACGGTAAAAGAATGGGAACTGCGCAGTTGTACAGTTTGTTAGACGAAGAAAAATACACCGTTCAGGGAAGGGCTTTACCATTTTCCGATGAGGATGTCGTTCCGCTTGGGTTTACGGCAAGTGAAGCTGGAAATTTCACAATCGGGATAGATGATTTGGACGGATTCTTTGCGGAAGATACCGTAGAAATTTATTTACGCGACAAATTAAAAGAATCGGAATTGAATCTGTCAGAATCTGATTATTTATTTGAATCCGGCCCGGGCGAATTCTTAAATCGCTTTGAAATCATCTACAAAACGGAAGAAATTCTGGATGTTACCGATTTGGATCAGACGCTTGTTCAGATTTACCATAGTGGAGAAAACATCGTCATCCGTTCTGAAAAAGAGAAAATCCTGTCTGTGAACCTATATGACTTGAGTGGTCGAAACGTCCACAAAAACGAAAAGGTCAATGCCAATGTTTACCGGATTCATAAAACATCTTTATCTACTCAGGTTCTAGTTGTAAAAGTACTTACGGAAAAAGGAGAGTTGGTTACGAAAAAAATCATTAATAATTAAAAATCATAGCCGGAAACTCATGACAGGGTTTCCGGCATATAAACACACACGCATGAAAAAATTAGTATTACTAAGCATTTTCATCTCTACTACATCGTTGGGGCAATTTTTTGAAACAGAAGAATATGTTGAAGAAACGCCGGTTTCTTTTTCTAAAACGCAGTTTTTTAACGGACACGAAACTTATGGCACTGAAGATGTTGATCCTCATCCCGGTGATGAAGATCCGGCTGTGCCTATCGATGATTGGTTGTTTCTTTTGCCTTTGGCCGGAATCGCCATAGGATGTTACCATCTGCAAAAAAGAGCAAAGCACATGGCTTAAAAAAAAATCCGTCTTTGAAAAAGGCGGATTTTTTTATAGACCAACTATAGGCTAATTAACCCAATTGAATCCCTATATTTTTCAATCTCTTTAAAACTTCATCTTTGCCCAATAATTCCATGATCAACGGAACGTCAGGCCCTTGCAGGCTTCCTACAAGTGACAGCCTCACAGGCATCATCAGCTTGCCAAATCCGATTTCTTTTTTGTTGACGAAATTTTGAATTGCATCATGGATATTGTGGTGGTTGAATTCCGCTATTTCATTCAAATCCTGTGAGAATTCTTTGATTAGTCCTGCCGAATCTTCTTTCCATGCTTTTCCAACGGCTTTTTCATCGTAGGATTCGGGAGCAACATAAAAGAATTTTCCCTGCGCAGCAATATCTCGGATGAAATTGGCGCGTTCTTTCAGTAGTTCAATGACGTTCAAATTGAATTCTTTTCCGGCCGAAACCCCTTCTTTTTCCAGTGTTTTTTCATAGATAGGAAGAATTTCTTCTGCCGATTTTTGTTGGATGTATTGATGGTTAAACCAAATGGTTTTTTCCGGATTAAATCTAGCACCCGATTTGCTCACTTTCTCCAAACTGAATTCCGAAATCAATTCTTCCATTGTGAATATTTCCTGTTCCGTCCCGGAATTCCAGCCCAAAAGCGCGAGCATATTGACTACAGCATCGGGCAGATAACCTTCTTCCCGGTATCCTTTTGAAATGCCTTCTTCCGTTGTCCATTCCAACGGAAAAACCGGAAATCCGTGTTTGTCGCCATCGCGTTTGCTCAATTTTCCTTTTCCTTCGGGTTTTAAAATCAATGGGAGATGGGCAAATTCCGGAGCTGTCCACCCAAATGCTTTGTATAAAAGTTCGTGCAAAGCCATGGAAGGAAGCCATTCTTCGCCGCGGATTACGTGCGTGATTTCCATCAAATGGTCATCCACGATATTGGCCAAATGATACGTGGGCATACCATCTGATTTGTATAAAACTTTATCGTCCAAAGTATTGGAATCAATCGAAATTTTTCCGCGGATCAAATCGTCCAATAAAACCGTTTGGTTTTCCGGAATTTTAAATCGGATGACATAGGGAATTCCCGAATTGATTTTGGACTGAACTGCTTCAGTGCTTACATTCAGTGAATTATTTAACTGATTGCGATTCAGTGAATTATAAATAAAAGTTTGACCTTTGGCTTCCGCTTCTGAACGCATTTGATCCAATTCTTCTGCCGTATCAAACGCATAATATCCGTTGCCGGAGTCGATTAATTCCTGCGCATATTGGGCATAAATTTCTTTGCGTTCCGATTGTCTGTAAGGTTGGTGCGATCCTCCAAATCCGACTCCTTCATCGGGAAGTATATTCAACCATTTGAGTGATTCTATGATATAATCTTCTGCTCCGGGGACATACCGATTTTGGTCGGTGTCTTCAATTCGAAGTAAAAAACTTCCTCCGTGGTGTTTGGCAAATAAGTAGTTAAACAATGCGGTACGTACCCCACCTATATGCAAAGGACCGGTTGGGCTTGGCGCAAATCGGACTCTGACTTCTGACATTCTGTAAATTTTTTGCGAAGATAGAAACTTTAAACGTTGAACTTAAAACTTTAAACACAAGATTTTTGGCTGAATTTTTGTAAATTCATTTCGGTTTTAAATAAAATTGATAATGAAAAATTTCATTTTAGGATTAATGATTTTGGCTTCGGCAGGTTTTGTACAAGGACAGGAAGTGCCGACTGAGCTTAAAACAGAATTTGATGAAAGTTCTCTTGCGCAGCCTATTCAGGATTTGGGAGGCAATAAATTGACGGTTGGCGAGGTTTTCAAGAAATACGAAGGAAAAGTAGTTCTTTTGGACATTTGGGCTTCTTGGTGTCCGGATTGTATAAAAGGACTGCCTAAATTAGTGGAAGTTCAGAAACAGTTTCCAGATGTGGTTTATCTTTTTTTCTCACTGGACAGAGTTGGAAAAGAAGATGCATGGAAAAACGGAATTGAAAAATATAAAATAGAAGGAGCACATTATTGGTTCAATTCGGATTGGAAAAATGATTTTACCAATTACATTGGATTGAATTGGATTCCTCGCTATATGTTAATTGACCGGGAAGGAAAAATCGCTCATTATTATGCCATTCATGCTGATGATGCTCAGATGATGGAGGCATTGGTAGATTTGATGCAGGTACCGAAAAATTAATTCAGAATGACAGGATTTCAAACCAATGCAAATTCGAAATGATTTGAATTGATTTCGGCTTTGTGGCTTAGCTAATTTGTCATTTCTCCTACAGATGTTTCATTTCGACACGAAAAAGCCGTACCGAACGAAGTTTAATGACGATGGATTTATTTAATTCTCAATAAATTAAATTTTTACTTATGTTGAACTTACATTAATCTATTAGGAATTACTATAAATAAAAAACCACTCAAACAGAGTGGTTTTTTTATGGATGAATGATAAAATTATTGGTTGAAATTAATCGTATCGCTGCTTGAACTGGAATTGCTGTTGACGCCTTGCAGCGGATCGACATAATCTACTGCATCCGAATAATCATAGTCAAATGTTCCTCCCATACTTCCATAACTATGGAATCCTGTCAAAGAAGAACAATCCCATTTCTCGTCAATGTCTTTGGGTTTTTCAAATTTATCGGCAGCGGTCACACCAAATGCTTTTCCGTTTTTATAGACATTTTGCATATAATAAGCCCAAATAGGCAAAGCGGTGGCCGCTCCTTGTCCTCTTGCGGTGCTTTGGAAATGTGCAAATCGGTCTTCACAACCCACCCAGACGCCCGTCACCAAATTGGGCGTGATTCCTATGAACCATCCGTCTGAATTATCATTGGTCGTTCCGGTTTTTGAAGCAACTTCACTGTTGATGCCGTATTTGGTTCGGACCCATTTACCGGTTCCTCGGTTGGTAACTCCTTCCATCAAATCGATCATGGCGTAGGCCACGTATTCGTTGACCACTTCACGGGTCAAAGGTTTATAATCCTTGATCACTCGTCCGGTTTTGTCTTCTATGCGGACAATCAATTCAGGTTTTATATAAATTCCGCCATTGGCAAAGGCACTCATGGCGCCCACCATTTCATAAACGGTCAAATCAGCCGAACCCAGAGCAATGGTATAATCTTTCGGGATATTGCTTTCTACTCCCAATTCTTTTGCAATTTGGATAACGGGCTCCACACCGGTTTGAGCGATCAAACGAGCCGTAATCACGTTGGTCGAAAAGGCCAGAGCCGTACGCAAATCCTGGCTTCCACCATATTTTCCATTGGCATTTCGTGGTTTCCAGTTCCCGATTTGAAAGGGTGCATTTGAAACCGTATTACAAGGCGTATAATTCATTTGGTTGATGGCAGTAACGTACACAAAGGGTTTGAAAGTGGATCCCACCTGACGTCTTGCCTGCTTTACGTGGTCGTATTTAAAATAGTCCCAATTGATTCCACCTACCCAAGCTTTAATCGTTCCGTCTTTTGGATCCATCGACATCATACCGGCTTGTAAAATGTGTTTATGGTATTCGATAGAATCCATCAAAGACATATTTTTTCTGTATTCAATGCCGTCCCAGGTAAAGATTTTAACAGAATCCCGCGGTTTATTAAATTCAGCCAGAATTTCTTCCTCGGTTTTCCCTAAATCTTTCCAGTGTTTGTACACATTAGTGTTTTTCATTGCCCGTTGAAAGATTCTTTGTCTTTTTTCTTCGGAAAGCCCATAAAAAGGAGCTTTTTTATTGTTTTTATGTTCGGCAAAAAAGGTTTTTTGAATGGTTTTCAGATGTTTGGCTACTGCATCTTCCGCTATTTTCTGCATACGGGAATCCAGGGTTACGTAGATTTTAAATCCATCTTTGTACAGATTGTATTTTTTCCCCGTTTCTTTTTCCAATTCCTTAAAATATTCCTGAATCTCTCTTCTCAACTCATGTTTATAATAAGCCGAATAGGATTCGCTGATGGTATTGATTTCCTGTTTGTCGATTTTAACGGGTTTGGCTTTTGCGGCTTCGGCTTCTTCTTTGGTGAGGAATTTATATTCGACCATTTGATTTAAAACCACATTTCGTTCGTGTTTGGAATCATTTGGGTTCCGAATCGGATTAAAAGCGACCGGATTTTTCAACATAGCGACAAGCATGGCTGATTCTTCCAGTGTTAATTTGCTGGTGGTAGTGTTGAAATAAACTTTGGATGCCAATTCGATTCCGTTTGCATTGTAAACAAAATCAAATTTGTTCAAATACATAGTGATGATTTCCTCTTTTGTATAGCGTTTTTCCAATTCAACGGCAACGATCCATTCTTTGATTTTCTGCTGGATGGCCTGGATTTTATTTTGGGCTCTGACGCCGGTAAATAAAAGTTTCGCCAATTGTTGAGTGATGGTACTGGCACCACCTGAACCACCCAATGAAGTAACGGCACGCGCTGTACTGCGCGGATCAATCCCGGAATGTTCCTTAAACCGAATGTCCTCTCTCGCCAAAAGGGCATCGACCAAATGTTGCGGTAAATCCTTATAAGTGACTGGAACTCTTTTTTCTGTTTCAAATCGGTCGAGCAATACACCGTCTGAGGAATAGATTTCGGAGGAAACATAAATATCCGGATTCTCCAGCGCCTGAACGTCAGGCATTTCACCTAAAAGTCCGTGGGAAGTTCCCCAAAATAATAAAAAAATCCCCAATAAACCGACGAGGAAAATCCCCCAAATGGTAATAAGCATTCGCTTTACAGAAAAGGGTTTTCTTGGCTTTTTAGCTTTTTGAGTTGATTTGGTTTGTGTACTCATTTCCTTTATTTTTTGTCCACAATTAAACTGATGTCTTCAATTCCGGATAAATGCTCTTCACGCATACCGTGCCAAACTGATAGATGATAGTTTCCGGTATCTTTAAGTGAAACGTTTTCCCTGTATAAAAGGTATAATTCCTTCAGACTATTTCCTTTTCCTACCCATTCACCGTCTTGAAATGCCAAATAATATTGTAAAGTATCACTATAGGTTTCTCCTTTTGGAGTAGTCAATTTTGTAAATAAATAAAGATTACTGTAAGGATATTCGTTGTTATTACGGCTTAACAAATAAAAATCATATTTCCCGACCGTATCTTTTACTTCGAAATCAAATGTGACTGCGGCATCTTTGTCCCAAAGGTTTTGAGTGGAAATTTGTTCCTGATAAAAATGAGGTGAATCACATTGTATAACCAACACAAAGCAAATCAAAAGCATCACCCAACTACTAATTTTCATCATTTTTGTTTGGATTATCACGGTTGTTTCTTTTTTTGTTTTTACGTGGTTTATTGGAATTGGATTTATTGGGATTTCCTTCCGAATTCTGATTTTTAGGCGGATTTTTTGGATTCCCTTTTTGTTCCGGCTTGCGGTTGTCGGTTTTTGGTTTATCAGGACGACGAGACCTGTCCGGACGATTTTGTTTTTCTTTGGTTCCCGATTTTTCCGATTTTTGATTGCGTTCAGGACGATTGGTTTTATCCGATTTTAATTCGGAATTGGGTTTTTGTTTCTGCTTTTGTTTGTCCTGACGATTTCGGTTTTTGTTCCTGTTGCGGTTTTTGCGCTCAAATCTTTCCAAAGAATTTTCTTCGATCACATCCACAAAATCCTTTTTGGTTTCTACGATTGTATCTTTTTCCAAATCCTCCAACGTCGCCGTTTTACCGCCTTTTTTACTGATTTCAATAAAATCTTTTACTTGAGCCAACGAGAATTTGTACCAATTAAAACCACCATCTGTATATGCAAACCACATTTCTTTTTTAAAAACATCGATTTTCATACAGCTCGCCGACCCTTTTTCCGTTTCAAACGTACTTTCCAGAGAAGGAAATTCATCCAAGGCATCCAAATAGGTGTCGAGTTCGTAGTTCAAACAACATTTCAATTTCCCGCATTGACCGGCCAGTTTTTGAGGATTGATCGATAATTGCTGGTAACGCGCTGCAGCCGTATTGACTGAACGGAAATCGGTCAACCAGGTAGAACAGCATAATTCACGTCCGCAAGAACCGATTCCTCCGACTTTGGCAGCTTCTTGCCGATAGCCGATTTGTTTCATTTCGATGCGCACAGAAAAAGCAGACGCATATTGTTTGATCAATTCACGAAAATCCACCCTTCCTTCTGCCGTATAATAAAAAATGGCTTTGATTCCGTCACCTTGGTATTCGACATCGGTAATTTTCATTTCCAGTCCCAAATCCACCGCAATTCTGCGTGCGCGCATTTTGGTTTCCTGTTCTTTTTCTCTGAAAGATTGCCAGGTTTCGATGTCTTTTTCGTTGGCTTTGCGGTATATTTTTTTAACCTCTTCCGAATTTTCCGTCAGATTTCTTTTTTTCATTTGAACCCTGACCAACTCTCCGGTAAGGGTCACAACGCCAATGTCGTGCCCGGATTGGGCTTCGACCGCTACCACATCACCAATCCCCAATGGGAGATTATGACTATTTATATAGTATTGTTTTCTATCATTTTTAAATCGGACTTCTACACAATTGAACGCCAACTGACCGTTTGGTAAACGCATATTGGATAACCAGTCAAACACGGGCAATTTCCCGCATCCGCTGTCTATCCCACAGGCACCGTTGTTCTTACAGCCTTTCGGCAGTCCGCTTGATGAAGTTCCACAGCTTCCACAACTCATATATCTACATTAATTCTAACGTACAAAGATAGAAATTTTTAATGGTTGCATTTGGAAATAATTAATTCCCAAAAACTTCTGAAAATGAATAAGTCGCATCCAGAAATACACCTTTCTCCATTTTAGTTACGGTGGCTAACTCTCTGTAAGGATCATGTTCAAAGAAAAACAAATATTCTTCCGCTGCTGCTTTTTCCAAAAAATCACCTTTTTCCTGCATGGTCAATAGGGGCCGTGTATCATATCCCATTACATAAACCAACGGAATATGCCCGACCGTCGCTACCAAATCGGCAACATAGACGATTGTTTTTCCTTTGTATTTAATGACGGGAAGCATTTGTTTGTCGGTATGTCCATTGACAAAAATTATGTCAAATCCAAGCGGCGAATCCTTTAACCAATTTCCTTCTGTCGGCAAGTCAATCAAATTTAAATTTCCCGATTCTTTAATGGAAAGAAAATTTTCAGGAAGAAAGGAAGCTTTTTCGCGCGGATTGGGTTTGGTCGCCCATTCCCAATGGTCGGAATTGCTCCAGTATCGGGCATTTTTAAAAGTCAGTTCATAACCTCCGTTTGTCATGTCCATTTGAACTGCTCCGCCACAATGGTCGAAATGAAGATGCGTCAAAAACACATCGGTCACATCGTCTTTTGAAAATCCATATTTCGCCAATGAGGTTTCCAGATCATAATCGCCCCATAAATCATAATAGCTGAAAAATTTGTCGGACTGTTTATTTCCAATTCCGCAATCGATTAAAATGAGCAGATTGCCGTCCTCAATCAACAAAGCACGCATGGCGAGTTCAATTTTATTCTGACCGTCGGCCGGATTTGTTTTTTGCCAGATGCTCTTTGGGATCGTACCAAACATGGCACCACCGTCCAATTTGAAATTTCCGGTTTCGATAGGATAAAGTTTCATTTCGTAGTAAAAAAAATTGTTCTACAATTATACGAAATTCGAAGTGGAAGTTTGAAGTTCCAATGAAAATCCTTCTAAATTTGTCAAATGCAAAAATATTTAATCGTCGGGCTGGGAAACATCGGGGAGAAATATCGGTACACCCGACACAATGTCGGATTTTTGGCGGTGGAAGAATTGGTTCGGAAAATGGAATCAAAATTCTCAGCTTCTAACTTTGGGGAAATTGCCCAATTCAAATATAAAGCCCGTCCCGTCACGGTTTTAAAACCCAACACCTATATGAATCTGAGTGGTGATGCCGTAACGTTCTGGATGCAGAAAGAAGGAATTCCGGTTGAAAATATTTTTGTGATAACCGACGATTTGAATTTGCAGTTTGGCACCATCCGCATCAGAGGAAAAGGGAGCGACGGCGGACACAACGGGCTGAAAGACATTCAGGATAAATTGCAAAGCCAACAATATCCCAGGTTGCGTTTTGGAGTCGGGAATGAATTTGAACAAGGACGACAAGTGGATTATGTGTTGGGGAATTGGTCAGAAGAGGAAATTGAAAAATTGCCTGAAAGGTTAAACTTTGTGTCCGATGCAGTTTTATCTTTTATCTTTAGTGGATTAAATAATACGATGAACAATTTTAACGGAAAATAAGGTTTGTTGTATTAGGTATGTTGTAGGATTGTATAATGAATTGTTTAATTTTTAATGAAAGAAATATGAAGACTTTTTTATTTATAATAGCATCTTTTTTGGTTTTGACGTCTTGTCAGCCAAGAATTGAATCGATCGGAATCACATCAGTAAACGATGTTTCAAAAATTGATTTTACGGATGAAAATAATGTTTTGCTGGATGTAAGGACTTCGGAAGAGTTTAAAGACGGAAACATCCCGAATTCGGTCAATATTGATTTCGAGTCGGAAGAATTTGATTCCATGATTCAGGATCTGGACCGGGAAAAAACTTATTATATCTATTGCCAAGCCGGCGGTAGAAGCACGGAGGCCAGCGCCAAAATGCAGGAAGCCGGATTTAAAAAAGTCGTGAATCTGCAAGACGGATATTCGGCGTATCAAAAGTAATTTCCCTTCGAGAACCTCAGGGAACTCTAATCTTTTTCGAAATTTTCGATGGCTGAGGCACCCGAAGCCAGAGCATATAAAATAATAATGCAGCAACCCAACCCCGAAATATTAAAAGAATTGGTCAGACAGGAAATGCCATTTGGAAAATACAAAGGCAGGAAATTATGCGATTTGCCGGTTTTTTATCTCGAATGGTTTGCCGCAAAAGGATTTCCGGAAGGAAAACTGGGGATGCAGTTAGCTACACTTTATGAAATCAAAACCAATGGTCTTGAAGAGATTTTGGAGGGTTTGAAGAAGTTGAAATAAAAAATCACCGGAAGCATAACTCCCGGTGATGGTTTTTGAACAAATCAAGTTTACTTCAGAATTATTTTTTTTGTGAGAGAGGTTCCCTTTTCCGGGGAAATTTTCATCAGGTAAACTCCTTTGTTCAGGTTAGAAAGGTTCAGTTCATAGGTTGAGTATTCTTTTTTCAGCAATTGGCCGGTCAAACTATAAATTTCAATTTTTTCAATCGGCGTATCGGACTGAATATGCAGGATTCCGGAAGTCGGATTAGGATAAACGGAAATTGCATTTTCGTTTAAATCATTTACACCGGCTGTATCATCCTCCACAAATATGTTCTGCGCATAAGCTTTGGACACACCTCCACGCGGTTCCGTCCAGACAGCAATGCTTTGTCCTTCTACATTTCGGGTGAAGTCATAGCGTCCTTTGTTTCCCGGACTTGTGGCGATCATTTTATATTCTTCATCCCAGGCAAATTCTCCTTCTTCATCCAGCAAAACCACACCCAGTTGTATGGAATTTACGCCGTCACTGATGCCGTTTGAAAACAGAAACAAAGGTTTATCGTTGACCAACTGAAGATCGCCGACACTGATCCAATTATCAGCACTTACCGGAAAAACTGTTTTTCCGAAAGTATCGAGCATCGGTTCTCCGGTTTCTTTATTGAATTTCTGAACCGATTGTCCATATTGGGATTGAGTGCTATTGGTAATATTGGCTCCTGCCCAAATATGGTCAGAACCTTCTTCCATGGCGATTGTAGTTGTCATTTCGTAGAAATTATCATCTATCCCGAAATCCGAGCCGTCCATTCCCCATGGCAAAGTACCGTCCGGATTGATGCGCTGTAAAAAGGAATCAAAACGGTTACCTGTCGAACCATAATATCCCAGATAAGTTACATCACCATCCTGCAAAACCGGATAACGACGGTTGCTCATGGTGGTTTGGGTAGAAATCTGCACCGGATCAGTCCAGATGGCTGTTCCATCCGCATCATATCGTTGCGCCCAAAATATGGAATTCACGGTCCAACTGGTACCTTTTGTATGAATCAAGGCAATGAAAGAACCATCCGATAAACCGGCCAGTTCGCCAATCGACGCAAAAGGACTGGATGAATCAGGTGATGCTACCTCAAGTGGCGTATCCCAGACTTCGTTTCCCGAAGCATCATAACGCATCAACAAACCAATGCCTGTTCCCACCCAGCTTGCAATGGCTCCTCCGTCGTCCATTGGAAGGATTTTCATGTCCCAACCATCAGAGATGGCGATTCCGCTTGCACCAAATAACTGTTCGCCGTTTGGAGAGATTTTGTTGATATAACCTTTGCTGTCATTGGTTGCGGTAAAAGCGATGTAAAGATTTCCTTCATCATCGACGGCCTGTGAACGAACAGCCGTCCAAGTTCCGTTGTCAGCCGTATCGTTTGCTAAAATTCCGTTTGTTCCACATAATTGGGTTCCGTCCACATCCAAAAGCTGGACGCGTAATTCATATCCGTCTGTTTCATCCCAAAAGATAACATAGGTTTTTCCGTCATTTGTTCCGATGGATTGAATATCTGAAGTTATAGCATCTGCTACCAATGTATTCACGCCATAATCCTCTGTCCATTGACCATAACCCATCATCGTTATCAATACAATTAGAAAGGTAAATTTTTTCATGTGTTGTTAATTTTGATCAAATTTGAGACTTCGCGGTTAAATTTCAAAAGAAAACCACCCGCAAACACCACTCACAGAAATTTTTTTTACCACTCTCTCACCACTCAATTAATGAGTTAATTTATTGTAAATCAATTTATTGATTTGTAAAATTATAATTCATCCAAATATTTGGACAATTCGATTTTCTGATTGGTAAGTCCCAATTTCTTTCTTAATCGGGTGCGCGTATTTTCTACCGATTTTACGGTAGTTTTGGAGATGTTGGAGATTTCTTTGGTGGACAAATTGAGTTTGATGAGAGCGCAAATCCGTTTGTCATACATGCTTAGATTGGGATGGAAATGATTCAGTTTTTCATAAAAGGATTCGTAAACATGCGAGAAACGCAAATCAAATTCTTCCCAATTATTTTGAGAGGAATTGGATTTGATTTTATTGACCAATTGATTGAGTGCTTTTTTGGTTTCGCTTTGAACCGCCATGGATTGGATTTCCTTTAAATCTTTTCTGACGCTGTCGATGAGTTCGGACTGCTCGGTTTCCTTGATGGTTTTTGAAGCCAATTCTTTGTTTTTTAGCTCCAAAGCCAATTTTAATTCTTTCTCTTTGAGCTCCTTTAATTCATTTTCCAGCTTTATTTTTACCAATCGGTTTTTGTATCGAATCATGAACAGCGACAAGGCCAATAGTAAAACGACCAACCCAAAAATCGCAGCGAGGAATTTTAACTGTTTCCGGTTATTTTCGATTTCGGACTGTTGTTCTTTTATTTTATAATCGTATTCGATTTTCAGTTTTTCGACATTGACCGCTTTTTCTTCGATATTCAGGTTGTCACGAACTTCATCAAACCGGCTAAAGTAAAAAGCCGATTTTTCAAAATCCTTTTTCTGGTAATAGGCTTTGTACAATACTTTCAGGATGCTTGCGTACACAAAACTGCTTTTGGTTGGCTCCAATTCTTCTGCTTTCAATCCAAATTCGATGGCTTTGTCGTATTCTTTTGTGTCGAAATAAAATTTGGCATGTTCCGAATGAACCCAACAAATCACATCATTGCTGATGGTTTCGTTGATTTTTTCAGAAGCTGTTGCAAATTGCTCTTCAGCCAATTGGTTCTTCTGTAATGCGGCATAGCTTCTTCCTAAATTGGCGTGGAGATGGATTTGGATGTTGAGATTTTGTTGTTTTTCCAGTGACTGGATTCCGTTTTTCAAAAAATAAACTGCCGAATCGGGTTTTTCAATCGACAAATAAGCCAATCCGATGTTGTTGTAGGTTTTACCGATGAGTTCGTATTTTTTCTCTTTTTGGTAATGCTGGAGGATTTTTTTGAAATAGGTAAGGGCTTTTTCGGGATTGTTCAACCTTGCATTGATGATGCCCAATTGGTTTTCGATTTCAAATTTCTTCAGATCATCCGTATCCTTATAGTAATCATATTCCTTCAGCAAATAAACCAATGCGACATCCAGCGCATCCAGATCCGAATAAATCTTAAATGATTGGCTGTAAAACAATTTCCATATCTCCTCAGAATCGGCTTCTTCAGCTCTTTTTTTGGCCAATTCAACATAATGCGTTGCTCTGGTTTTGTCTTTGTATTTCAG
>JBEBVY010000033.1:0-22018 GCA_040392505.1 Moheibacter lacus
AATTAAACTCCCCTCCTTTGGAGGGGTTGGGGGAGGCTTACCAATCCATCGCAATGGCGTTAAAAATCTGGGCGGTCAATTGTTCCAAAATGCTATCGAGCAAAGCACTTTCCGCTTGTTGTAAAGTTAAGTTGGACGCAAAATCTTCATAAGCAGAAAAAGAGCGGTCAAAACTTTTGGTTTCATCCTGGTTGTTTTGATAACGGACACGTACGGTCATGGTCAATCGGTTTTGTCCGGCAATTTCGTTTGATTGGATGGCGACAGAGCTTTGTTGGTATCCGGTGATTTCTCCGTCTATCAATAAGTCGGCAGTTTCGTCAGTAGTCAATGACAATTTTGTGCGGTTATTGAAAATATCCTGCAATTCATTTGTAAATTCTTGACTGAGATTGGGGTTTTGGTATTGGGGGGCATAATTCGGAAAAGTGGAAATCCGTAGGGTTTCCCATTCAGGTTTGATGGATGAGCCCGATAAGGTATAACAACTGCTGAGTTGGAATAAAATAAATACCGCAACCGGAAGTAAAAGTTTTTTTGAATTTAATCCTGACTTCATTTGGCGAAGATAAGACAGTTTAAAAAATAAAAAAAGAGCCGATTGTGAAACCGACTCTTTCGTTAATGAAATCGTTCATTATTTTGCAAAGCGAATGGCCATTTTGCGGTCCACCGCTCTTTCTTCGTCAGATGCTTCAGCCGGAATGCTTGCAAATTCGCTTCCATAACCTTCTGCAGAAAGAACTTGTCCACCTACACCGGATTTCGTCAATGATTCTTTGATGAAATCTGCTCGTTTTTGGGACAATTCTTTGTTTTTAGCAGCATCACCTGTTTTATCCGTATAACCACCGATTTTGATTTTTGCATCTGGGAATGCTTTCAAAATGGCAACGAGATTATCCAACTGGGTTTGCGAACCATCTTCCAACTCAGTTGAACTTCCCATTTTAAAATTCACGTTGTCAAATGTGTACCAAGTGTCTTTTAGTGATTCGTTTGTTGCCGAAGCATAGTTTCCGGAATTCAGATAGGAAATCAACTGACCTTCCAAACCACCCTGATAAGCTTTCAATTTGGTTCCATTTAGATCAACTTCTTCTTCGACTCTCGTTGTAGCAACCGTTGTGACGTTGTTTTCATTGTTTACCGGAATGGTATCGGTAATGACCCCATTGTCATTGTCAACGACTTTGTCTTCATTGCATTTTTTCATCAGCCAGCCACCGATGATTAGCAAAAGCGCAAGCGGAATCAACCATTTCAGCCAACCCATACCTCCGCCACGGTTTTCCTCCTCTCTTTTTTTGCTGTAAGTGGAGGTGGTATGCGTGGAAGTGGAAGTCGAAACAGTTTCGGCTTTTTCACTTCCAAACCAATTTCCGAGACCTAAAGATGCCAATGATAATCCTGCGGGAAGCAAGGATGAAACTACTCCTTTTTGGCTGTCCAAAAAAGATGAAATGCCCGAAGTTCCTAAATTCTGATCGGAAGAATATTTCCCTAAACTTCCTAAAGTCGCACCTGCTACTAAATCAAGCAAGGAGCTTGAAGAAGAATTGCTGATACCGGCATAATTTGAAATTGTATTGACCAATCCGCCTATTTTGTCTCCAAACAAAGACGATAAAATGGTCGATATCCAAGAATTATTGGATGTGTTATTAAAGAGGTCACCCAGCAGTCCTGTGGAGGAGGAAGTATCGTTGATAGCATCCAGAACTGTGGTGTTGTTTGAGTTGTTAGCAAATCCACCTAAAACGATAGGTATCAATGCTCCAATTGCCTTCGAAATCCCTGATTCATTTTCGCCAAGTTGATTGGAAACTTGCGAAACAATGGAAGGGCTAATTTGATCTTTAATAAGATCGAAAATTTGTGACGACATACTGATATATTATAAGTTATATATCAAATGTAATGATATTATTCCAAATCGTACTGCTTTATTTTTCTGTAAAGTGTTCGTTCTGAGATACCTAATTCATCAGCAGCCGAACGCCTTTTCCCTTTGTATTTATCCAGTGCCTTTTTGATCATTTCTTTTTCCTTTTCCTGTAGAGAAAGAGGCTCATCTGTTTCATTTACTTCTTCATATTCATGTTCATCGAAGTCATAATTCTGGATGATGGAATTGTTTTTTTCATCCTTAGGGATAATTTTTAAAGGTGAAAAATCGGTTTCGGCCTCATCGTTGTCTTGAATGACGCGTTTCAGAACGTCCAGATTTTGGGTTGAAATATTTTCTTTGTTATGAATCAAATCCAATGTCAATGACCTCAAATCATTTAAATCCTGTTTCATTTCCAATAAGAATTTGAACAATATTTCCCGCTCCAAATGGTCGGCATTGCTATTTGATTTTTCTGAATGTACCAAAACCGGAACCGAATTTTGGTATGGCAAATAGGATTGGATTTTTTCAAGTGAAATGACCCTTTCTTTTTCCACAACCGAAATTTCTTCGGCAAAATTCCGTAACTGGCGTATGTTTCCCGGCCAAGGAAAATTCACGATGTATTGGGCGGCTTCCGGACTTAGTTCCAAAGGCGGCATACGGTATTTTGCGGCAAAATCCGCAGCAAATTTTCTGAAAAGCAACGGGATGTCGTTTTTCCGGTTGCGAAGCGCCGGCATGTCGATCTGAACCGTATTTAACCGATAGTATAAATCTTCTCTGAATTTTCCTTTTTCGATGGCCTGTATCATATTGACATTGGTTGCGGCAACAATCCGCACATCGGTTTTCTGAATTTCAGACGAACCGACCTTCATGAATTCACCACTTTCCAGGACACGCAACAGCCGAACCTGTGTGGGCAAAGGCAATTCCCCGACCTCATCCAAAAAAATCGTTCCTTTGTCGGCTACTTCAAAATAGCCTTTTCGCGTGGTTGTCGCGCCGGTAAAAGCCCCTTTTTCATGTCCGAAAAGTTCGGAATCTATGGTTCCTTCGGGAATGGCGCCACAGTTGACGGCAATGTAATTATTGTGTTTACGGGCAGATTGTGAATGGATGATTTTCGGAATGAATTCTTTTCCCACACCGCTTTCACCGCTCACCAATACCGAAATGTCGGTTGGCGCAACCTGAATGGCCTTTTCCAAAGCACGGTTTAGTCCCGGGTCGTTTCCTATGATGGAGAATCTTTGTTTTATCGTTTGTAAGTTGTCCATTTCTTAATGTTCAAAGTTTAAGATTTTAGGTTTAAAGTTGATTTTCAGACAACTTTAGAATAAAATTGCCTTTGCATCGTTGGGGTGGAATTTTTCTTCTTCCACAAATTCATTTTCATACAGCATCGTGAAAAACCATTCCAGCCTTTCTGCATAATTCAACGCCAGAAAATCTTCTTCTCGGCGTTTATTATTTTCTTTTTTTGTAGCGAAAATGATTTCCATATCAAGTCTTTTTTAAGATTGAATAATGAACAGAGTCTAAAAATTCGCCTTCATAAAAACAATCTTCCTTAAAATGCGCTTCTTTTATAAAATTTGCACGTTGTAAAACTTTTTCTGATGCTGTATTTCTTGGGTCAATTATCGCTGTTAACGTATGAAAATTAACTTGTTCAAATCCAAATTCGATTATTTTCTGCAAAGCTTCGCTGATGATTCCTTTTCCATGGAATTCAGGATTCAAAATATATCCGATTTCCGCGCGGAAATCAACTTTGTTTATTCTAAAAAGACCGACGATTCCTATCAAAGTATTGTTTCCTTTTTGGGTAATCGCCCAATTGATTCCCTCTTGGTTCTCTTTGGCTTTTCTCAAAACCTCGATGTGGTCAAGCGCATCTTTTTTGGTTTGAGCAGGCGGACGAGGAATGTATTTCATAATTTCTTTATCCGAACGCAAAAAAAATACTTCATCTACATCACCGTCTTCCACTTCTCTTAAAATCAGTCGATCCGTTGTGAGAATCGGGAATTTTGAAAAATTGGTATTCAAATTCATGTTTGTCAATTAAACCACCAACTCTCCCAATAACGTTGCCGAAGTACAATCATTTGCCTTTACCATGACAAAATCGCCGACTTTTGTTCCTTCCGTTTTTGGAAAAACCATCACGGCATTTTGGGAAATTCTTCCGTACCAATAATTTTCATCGCGCTTGCTGTTTCCTTCGATCAAAACTTCGTGTACTTTACCCACATAGTTTTCCATGCGCATTTTGCCATGTTGCTGTTGCAGATTGATGATTTCGGTCAATCGTCTTTTTTTGACATCTTCCGGCACATCGTCTTCCAACTTTTTATGAGCCGGCGTTCCGGGACGGTCTGAATAAGCAAACATAAATCCGAAATCATATTTTACATATTCCATCAGGGAAAGTGTGTCCTGATGTTCTTCTTCTGTTTCGCCACAGAATCCTGCGATCATATCATGCGAAAGAGCCAACTCGGGAACGATTTCGCGGATTTTATCAATTAATTTGAAATATTCTTCTCTTGTATGCTGACGGTTCATTCTTTCCAGAACAGTTGTGCTGCCTGATTGAACCGGTAGATGAATGTATTTACAGATGTTTTTGTATTTTGCAATGGTCCGCAACACATTTTCATGCATATCCTGCGGATTGGAAGTTGAAAAGCGAATGCGCATTCCCGGAACGGCTTCTGCCACCATGCTTAAAAGTTGGGCAAAATCAACAGCCGTTGCTTTTTGTATTTCCGTTGCGTTTTTGAAATCTTTTTTCAGTCCGCCTCCAAACCATAAATACGAATCCACATTTTGGCCCAATAAGGTTACTTCTTTGTATCCGTCTTTCCACAGGTTTTTACATTCGTCCAGAATCGAATAAGGATCACGGCTTCTTTCGCGTCCGCGTGTAAACGGCACTACGCAGAATGTACACATATTGTCACATCCGCGGGTAATGGTTACAAATGCGGTCACGCCGTTTCCGCCCAGACGCACCGGACTTAAATCGGCATAGGTTTCATCTTTGGAAAGAATCACATTGATCGCCTGTCGGCCATCGTCCACATCTTCCAGTAAATTAGGCAAATCACGATAGGCGTCAGGTCCTACTACCAGGTCCACGATTTTTTCTTCTTCGAGAAATTTTGATTTCAGCCGTTCGGCCATACAACCCAAAACACCCACTTTCATAGCGGGGTTGGACTTTTTCAAGGCGTTGAATTCCGTTAACCTTTTACGAACAGTTTGTTCTGCTTTGTCACGGATAGAGCAGGTATTAACCAATATTAAATCGGCTTCTTCCATTTTCATCGTTGTATTGTAGCCATTTTCCGATAGGATAGAAGCAACAATTTCGGAATCGGAAAAATTCATCTGACAGCCATAACTTTCCAAAAATAATTTTTTGGAATTGGATTTTTTCTGTTCCAAAACCACTGATTCTCCTTGGCGGCTTTCATTTATTTCTTTTACCTCTGAATGCATTTTTTCGAAATCAAATAGTTTGCAAAGGTACTAATTTCACTGACAATATGGCAGTTTTTTTCTTATTTGCAAATTTTTAACTTTTCCTTACTTTTGGGCTATAAATAATTGATATGAATTCAGAAATAGAAAAAATTCAGAATAAAGATTATTCGATAAAGTACAGTGTCGTTTTTAACGAGTCGTGGAATCTGTTTACAAAACTGATAGGAGTGGGGGCACTGGCGGTGATACTGTACAGTTTCGCTTCTTTTTTGGTCAGTTTTTTATTGGAAAGTATCACAGGTTTCCGAAATGTGACCAATGAATTCATGATGGACATTCAGGGAATGCAGGACCCCAATGCTATGATATATGAGTTTCAGGATTTTTATATGGAAAACCTGAATTCTATTTTAATTACCCGATTGGGAACCGAATTCATCATGTTGCTTGCCTTTCCTTTGGCAGGAGGATTTATGATGGTTTGCAGGGAAATGGATAAAACCGGGGCATTTAATATGGGAACTCTTTTTGAAGGTTTCAAACCTCAATATTGGGCAAGATTGATGGTGCTGGCTGTCATTTATTTCTTTATTTCAAAACTGGCGACTGCATTTTTGCTACTGCCCGGCATTTACATTTGGGTAGCGGCGGCGATTGCTTGTCCTATCGTGATGTTTACAAATGCCAGTGGTGTCCAGGCTTTTACGACCAGTATAAAGTTGGTCAATAAAAATTGGTTTACCGTATTTCAAATACTTTTTGTGGCTTCGCTAATTGGTGTTGCCGGATACCTGCTTTGTTTTGTAGGAAGAATAGCGACTTATCCGCTGGTGCTGGTAACGGTTTATATGTTGTATAAACACATCGTAGGATTTGAAGAAAATCAAATCGAAGAAATAGGGCACTCTTAGTAGTTTTTGGTGGCTTCGGAAATTTGTTTCTATTTTTGCAAAAAATTGACAAATGCCCAAAAACCTCGTTATAGTCGAATCACCGGCAAAAGCAAAAACCATTCAAAAGTATTTAGGAGATGACTTTACGGTCGAATCCAGCTATGGACACATCGTGGATTTACCTAAAAAAGGAATGGGAATCGAAATCGACAATAATTTCAAACCGGTGTATGAAATTTCGGCCGATAAAAAGGAAGTGGTCAAAAAACTAAAAGAGCTCTCCAAAAAAGCGGAAACCGTTTGGCTGGCGTCCGATGAGGACCGTGAAGGAGAGGCGATTTCATGGCATTTGTATAACGTTTTGGGTTTAGAAAAAAAGACCACACACCGAATTGTTTTTAATGAAATTACTAAAAAAGCCATTCAAAAAGCAGTTGAAAATCCCAGACAAATCGATGAGAATTTGGTGGATGCCCAACAGGCGAGAAGAGTACTCGACCGATTGGTGGGATTTGAAGTTTCACCGATTTTATGGAAAAAAATAAAGCCGGGATTATCTGCCGGACGAGTACAATCGGTAGCGGTCAGGTTAATAGTGGAAAGAGAAAAAGAAATCCAGGGTTTTGTTCCGGTTTCTTCGTTCCGGTTTACTGCTCAATTCTTAACCAAAGAAAACAAGGGTCTAAAAGCAATTCTGACAAAAGAATTCAAAAACCTGGAAGAAGCGCAAACCTTTATCAATTCATGTGTCGATGCAAAATTTACCGTAAAAGATTTGCAAAAGAAACCGGCGAAACGTTCTTCTTCTGCGCCATTTACTACTTCGACTTTGCAACAGGAAGCTTCTTTGAAATTGGGTTTTCCTGTTTCCAGAACCATGCGTGTTGCACAACAATTGTATGAATCGGGATTGATCACCTACATGAGAACTGACAGTGTAAATTTGTCGCAAGAAGCAATTCAGGCGGCGGAATCTGCCATCAAATCAGAATTTGGATCAAAATACAGTTCGCCAAAAAATTATACCAATAAAAATAAATCGGCGCAGGAAGCGCACGAAGCCATACGTCCTACAAATTTTGAAGTGAAATCTGCCGGAGGAGATGATTCCCAAAAAAGGCTGTATGATTTGATTTGGAAACGCGCGATTGCAAGTCAGATGGCAGATGCAGAGTTAGAGCGAACCATCATCGATATTGACAATTCCAACAGCAAAGAAATTTTTCAGGCCAAAGGTGAGATCATCGTATTTGACGGCTTTTTGAAAGTATATCAGGATTCGGTTTCGGATGATGATGCAGAAGATGACAAATCCATCTTACCCAATGTAAAAATAGGAGAAAGTTTACAGGCGGAAGAAATTTTCGGGACACAAAAATTCACCAAAGCACCTCCAAGATATACAGAAGCCTCATTGGTTAAAAAGCTGGAAGAATTAGGAATAGGGCGTCCATCTACTTATGCGCCGACGATTTCTACGATTCAAAACCGGGAATATGTAATCGTTGGGAATTTGGATGGAGAACAACGGAAATTGCAAACGCTGTCATTAAGAAATGGAAAGGTTTCCGAAAAACTGGAAACCGAAACATTTGGAGCAGACCGGAGAAAATTGATGCCGACGGACATAGGAATTGTAGTCAACGACTTTTTGGTGGATTACTTTCAGACGATTTTGGATTATGATTTCACTGCCAAAGTAGAAGAAAGTTTTGACGACATCGCCGAAGGAAAAGAAAAATGGACCTCGATGATCAACGGGTTTTATGATAAATTCCACAGCAACGTCGAGAAAGTGGAAGAAACAGCCGAACGCGCAACTGGAGAACGGGAGTTGGGGAAAGACCCGAAATCAGGGAAAAATGTGTATGCCAAAATCGGAAGATTCGGTCCCATGATCCAAATCGGTGAAGCAGATGATGAAGAAAAACCGCGGTTTGCGAGTTTGTTGAATACCCAGTCCATTCATAATATTTCGTTGGAAGAAGCCTTGAAATTATTTGAGCTTCCGCGCGTTTTGGGAGAATTTAAAGGAGAAAACATAGAAGCCAACGTCGGACGTTTTGGTCCTTATGTGAAATTCAAGGATACATTTGTTTCGATTCCAAAAGGGGAAGATCTGATGGAAATTTCAATGGAAAGAGCTGTTGAACTGATTGAAGAAAAATTAAAAGCAGATGCACCGATTGCGACCTACCAAGGATTGGAAGTCACGAAAGGAAAAGGCCGTTTTGGGCCGTTTATCAAATGGAATGACCTTTATATTAACGTCAATAAAAAATACGATTTTGATCATCTTTCCCAATCGGATATCAATGAATTGATCGAAGACAAATTGAAAAAGGAATCGGAAAAGATCGTTCAGAATTGGGAAGCAGAAGGAATCCGAATCGAAAAAGCAAGATGGGGCAGACATCATTTGATCAAAGGAAAAACCAAAATCGAATTGGCCAAAGAAGTAGATGTGAAAAAAATGACATTGGCACAAGCCCAAAAATTATTGGAAGCCAAAAAAACAACTAAGAAAAAATAATGGTAAACGAATTTTTAACGCCGGTTTCGGACGAACTGCAAGAGTTGGCTTCGGGACTGGATATTTTCTCCATCGGACATTCATTGAAATTTGATACGGATGTGGCTGAAAATTCATTGGTCATTTTAGGAGTCCGGGAAACGCGTGGCGGAAAGGAAAGTTATAATTCGGAATTGGAATTTGAATCGGTTCGCCGATCCTTTTACCAGTTGAAAAAAGGAAACTGGCAGCTTCCACTGTATGATCTGGGCGATTTACATGCCGGAGCCACGAGGGAGGATACGCATTTTGCTTTTTTGAAAATCCAGGAGGAATTATTGAAAAAGAATTGTGTTTTGGTCATATTGGGCGGTTCTCCGGACTTGGCATATACCCAATTCAGGGCATTTGATAATTTGAAACATGCCGTTAACCTGAGTTTTGTGGACAATCGGTTTCGTTTGGGCAATGACGGAGAGGAAATGCATGCGCATAATTATTTGAGCAAAATCATCACGGAAGAACCTCATACACTTTTTGAATACCATCATTTGGGTTATCAGACTTATTTTGTGGCGCAGGAAGAATTGGATTTGATGGAGCATCTCAATTTTGACGTAAAAAGATTGGGGAAATTGACGGAAAACATAAAAGAAGCCGAGCCGGAATTGCGGAATTCGGACATGGTGATGGTCAATCTGGAAGCCATACAATCTTCCGATTTCCGTTCTACGGTAGAATTATCGCCCAATGGATTTAGTTCCAGAGAAATATGTTCCATAGCAAGATATGCAGGAATAAACAATAAAGTACATTCCTTTTCCGTTTATAATTTCAAAGCGAAAAACATCCCGTCAGACGAATTGTTGTTGGCGGAGATTCTTTGGTATTTTATAGAGGGAAAAAATCATGTACCGGAGAAATTAAATTTTGAAAAAGGGGAATCATTTGAAACATTTTTTGTTCAGATTCCTGAGCAGGATTTGGTTTTTTACAGGGATATAAAAGCAGATCAATGGTGGATGGAGCTGGGAGAAATGAATGATTCGGAACCATTAGGGAAACATATAATTCCTTGTTCACTAAAAGATTATGAAGATTCGCTTAAAGGGAAGGTTCCGGAAAGATGGTGGAAATCCTTTAAAAAATTGTATTAAAAACAATAAAATAAACAATTGTTCGTTTAGCTTATTGCCGAACGAAATAATATTTTGGAGAATCGTAAAATTATAATAGATTTACACGCTTAAAAAAAATGAGGATGAATAAAGCATTGGTAGCAGTTATCATTTTATCCTTTTCACTTTCTTCTTGTAACATGTTGAAAAAGGGAAGAAACGGAGGAAAGGATGATGGTCAAATCGTAGGAACTAAATCGTCATCTTGGACGCCGCAACGCCCTAAGGGGATGGTGCCGATTCCAAGCGGTGCGTTTGTTTTGGGACAAACAGACTATGACTTTACATTTGACAATTATGCACCGGTTCGTACGGTGTCGGTTTCCGGATTCTACATGGATGATACCGAAACCACGAATTCAGAGTATCGTGTATTTGTTGATTATGTGCGCGATTCTATTGCCCGTACGATGTTAGCTGAGAAAGCGGCTGAGTTAGGATTTGATCCTACAAACGGCGGTTCAGCAGACGCTACCGGCATCGCTGCATTTCGTTATATTTCAGGTGGGGAAGACGGAGAGTCTACGCCATGGGACGAATATGTAGCATCAAAATCTACAGGTCGTGATGGGGATTTGCCTATCGACCAGAGAAAATTAAACTGGAATCAGGAATTACTTTGGGATAAATATGAATATCCGGACATTGACTATGCAGAAGCAATTGATGCATTGTATTATCCGCCGGAAGAAAGATTCAACAACGAGCGTTTGATTGACGTGCGTAAGTTGCAGTTCAAATATGTCTGGATAGACCAGGAAGGAGCAGCGAGAGAAGGAAAAGACGGAGAATCTTTCCGTATCGATTTCCGTCATGAAGAAGAAATCAATGTTTATCCTGATACAACTGTTTGGGTGCGTGACTTTAATTATTCTCACAATGATCCTATGCACGAAAACTATTTCTGGCATGAAGCTTATTCCGACTATCCGGTAGTGGGTGTAACCTGGGATCAGGCGATGGGATATTGCGCTTATAAAACCAAAAAGCACAATGATTTTCTTACTTCTAAAAAGAAAAAGAAAGGAACATCCGCTAAAGTAATCGACTATCGTTTGCCTTCAGAAATTGAATGGGAATATGCAGCCAGAGGAGGTTTGCAAGATGCTCCATATCCTTGGGGAGGTCCTTATTTAGTAGATGACAGAGGATGCTATTTGGCAAACTTTAAACCGAAAAGAGGTGATTATATAGAAGATCAAGGAAAAGGTTACATGTACACAGGACCGGTAAAAACTTTCCATGCAAACGGATACGGACTATATGATATGGCCGGAAACGTTTCCGAATGGACCAGTTCTGCTTACGACAAAGCTTTCTACCAAATGACTTCCACTTTAAATCCTACCATGTCTCGTGATCACAGTGAAAACAAAACCATAAGAGGCGGTTCATGGAAAGATATAGGATATTTATTGATGGTAAGTGCAAGAGATTGGGAACATTCCGACTCTGCTAGAAGCTATATCGGATTCAGAACGGTACAATCTTTCCCGGAAGGCTCAAAAATTAAATTCAAAAAGAAAAGATAAAAAGTTAAAAACAATAAAATCAAAACAATTTTCACTATTAATTAACACAAATTCAATTTAAATTATGGCAGTAAAAGCAAGCAAAAAGGAGGTGAACTTAAACTTCTTTTATAGTATTGGGGCAGCGATTGTAATTTTAGGAGCTCTTTGTAAAATCAACCACTATTCAATTGGACCTCTTGATGGATCTATCATCTTATTGATAGGAATGGGGATGGAAGTTATCGTATTTACGATTTTTGCCTTTGATAAACCAAAAGGGGAATATGATTGGGAAAAAGCTTATCCAGAATTATCGGACGGGACCCCGGTTGCAAAAAAAGCACAAAAAGTTATAGAAGAATCAGACAATATGTCTCTTTCTCAAAAATTAGATAAAATGCTAGGTGAAGCTAAATTGGATGTTTCCTTGATGGAAAGATTGCGTTCCGGAATTGAGAACTTCGGATCTGCAGTTAACGAAATCAACAAAACAACCAGTGCAGCAGCAGCAACTCAACAATACGGTGACCAATTGGCATTGGCAGCAAACCACATGGAGTCTTTAAATGCGCTTTACCAGGTTCAATTGGAAAACGGTCAAAAACAAGTAGATTTAAACCAGAAATTCATTGCAGAAATGGAAGCATCAGCAGGTGGTTCTCAAAAATTCCAGCAAGAATTGGAATCATTGACACAGAGCATCAACAGCTTGAACAGAGTGTATGGTGGAATGTTGTCCGCAATGAAAGGAAGTTAATTACGAATTTGTATTAACTAAAAAATTAACTAAATGTTTAACATTCTACTTATTAAATAAAAATGGCACAAGGCAAACAGACACCTCGTCAGAAGATGATCAACCTGATGTATTTGGTCTTCATTGCAATGATGGCAATGCAGGTCGACCGTCAGGTATTGAGATCTTTTGAAGGGATCACAGTTACCTTAGATGACTCATCTAAGTTAACAGCAGAAAACAATAAAACATTTTACGAGCAAATCGTAAACAAAGCGAAAGAAGATCCTGATTATGCAGCTATCCAAGGAAAAGCTGAACAAGTAAAAACAGAATCAAATAAAGTATATGATGTGATTGAGGGCATCAGACAAGCGCTTATGAATGAACAAGAATATGAATTACCTGCATTCGGAGCCGGAGATGAAGTTGAAACCAACTACAACTCTTTGCAGAACGTGGACGTAATTACCAAACTTTTGTTCCAGAAACAGGATACACCTACTGAGAAAGGTGCTGAATTGAAAAATGCAATCGATGATTATAAAAAATTCATGACGACTGCTTATGCTACTTCTAAACGCGATAAAGAGCGTATCGAACATATTTTTGATACATCTGACAGAGGGAACAAATCATGGTTGAATTCCCAATTCTACGACCAACCGATGGTTGCCGGTTTGGCGAACTTAACTAAAATCCAATCCGATATCCGTACGGAAGAAGGTAACTTAGTGAGAACTTTGTTGGCCAACAAACTTCAGGACGAAATCGAATTGAAAGCTTTCCAACCTATCGTAATGGTTCCGCCATTTGTTAGAGTAGGTGAAGTAATCGAAGGAAAAATTGCTTTCGGAGCATTTGATAACACATTACAAGGATCTGTAACTGTAAACGGAGCTTCTGTACCATTGACTGACGGTGTAGCTCAGTTCAATCTGGATGCAGGTTCACCTGGAAAAAGAACAGTAGCCGGTACGATGACCTACAAAGGTCCGGACGGAAAAAATGTTGAAATTCCTTATTCTCAAGAATATGAAGTTGTAGCAGAAACTTTACAAAAATTACCTGAGGGAGCTGTAATCTCTGCAGATAAGATGAACGTAGTGTACCGTTATTTGGATAACCCTATTTCAGCTACTGTAAACGGCGCTGACGGACCTGTAAGCTTGACGGCTTCTATGGGAGGATTAAGCGGAGGAAACGGAAAATGGAGTTTCAAACCTTCTGCAGGAAGTGGAACCGTTAAATTCACTGCTTCTGCAAAAACTTCAACAGGAAAAACGGTTTCCGGAACTAAAGAATTCCGTATCAAACCGGTTCCACCGGCTCGTGGGGTGATTTTAGGAAAAACACACATCACAGTTCCTGCAAATGGTATTGCAGCACAAACTGTACGTGTAGACTGGCCGGACTTCTTGTTTGACATGACTGCAACCGTGACTTCATTTAAAGTGAAAGTTCCGGGACAACCTACTGCTTCTGTAACCGGAACAAGCATGGGTGGAGCATCAGGTGCACTTGGAAAAGCCAGAAAAGGAGATGCCGTATTCATATTTGACATTAAGTATAAGAGCTCAACAGGAATTACGGGTGAAGCATCACCAATTACAATTGAAGTAAGATAATTAAATAAATATTTTCATCATGAAATGTCTTTTTTTCGGAATTATGAGTATGGTAACAACGATGGGTTTTGCCCAGAATGTTTTAAACTCCATGTCTCCTGATGAACTCAGAGAACAGCGAGCCAATAAAACACAAGTTACCGAAGCAGGAGATACTGTAAGCACAGTGGCCGAACCATTGGAATACGGATTTATAGAAGACAAAGACATCATTTGGTCAAAAGTGGTATGGGAAGTAATCGATTTGAATGAACGTTTAAATCAACCTTACTACCGCGCATCTGATGGGTTAATTACCGAATCTGCCTCTTTGTTTGACGCATTGGTTGACGGTGTAGAATCAGGAAAGATCCAACAAGTGTATGATGATGAATATTTCGTCAACAAAATGACCTTCCAGCAAATCGTGGATCGTACCAATCGTATTGATACCCAACAGTATTATTATGATATGATCGATGCAGGTGAAGAACCGGATCCGGCTGCGATTTTCAAATTTGAGATGGATTCACAAGATATCGAAATGGTAAAGATCAAAGGTATGTGGTACATAGACCGTCGTTTGGGTGAAATGAAATACCGTCTTTTGGGACTGTGTATCATGGGGCCTGACGCGCAGACCATCGGTACTGAATTTGATGATGGTGTTTTCGTGGAAATGTTCTGGATCTGGTATCCGGACGCCCGTGAAGTGTTGAACAACTACACGGTGTTTAACCCGAATAATTCATCGTCCAGTATCACATTTGATGATTTGCTCAATGCAAGGCGGTTCTCTTCGGTCATTTACAAGGCACAAACCATGCACGGTATTACACCCATTGAAGAATACATTCCTAAAAATTCAAAAGGTCAGCTGGAAGAAAGCGACCGAATCCGGGAAAGTATTTTACAATCAGAAGCCGATATGTGGAATTATTAAGATTCAATAAGCATTTAAATAGAAAATCCGTTCCGGTTTAGCCGGAACGGATTTTTTTATGACTTTTAATATGGGTGACTTCGAGAAACTCAGCCAACCAATCAGTTTCTCAGTACCAAGTTTAAACCAATTTAATTCGTTCCCGGGTGTTCTCAATGGAATTTTAACATTCTACTTTATCAACACCGACAGATTTTGACTTTCTGAATTTGTAATTTTAAAAAATGAATTCCAAAAGCATAAAAGGCCAGGGAGCTATTCAAAATGTGCACAATCATTTTGAACGAAATCTTTACACACGTACGATTTATGAAGATGCCTGCCTGTCGGAAGACGGAGAAGCGGAAGAATCGGTGGCCAAAACAGAATTCATCGAAGTCTTTCCTAAAACCATCATGAATGATGTCCGAAGAAAAGGAATGCCGCTCGAATTTTCAATGAATCCTTATCAAGGCTGCGAACATGGTTGTGCTTATTGTTATGCCCGGACGACGCACGAATATTGGGGTTACAGTGCAGGAGTAGATTTCGAGCGAAAAATAATGGTAAAGAAGAAAGCACCCGAACTTTTGAAAAAATTATTTCAAAAAAAGAATTACCGTCCACATACCTTTATGCTTTCCGGAAATACTGATTGTTACCAGCCCATCGAGCGGAAATTGGAAATTACACGGAAGATTTTACAGATTTGTCTGGATTACAAACATCCGGTGGGAGTCATTACCAAAAATGCTTTGATTTTACGGGATTTGGATATTTTGACGCAATTAGCGGAATTGAATTTGGTGAATGTAGCCATCAGCATTCCGACCATTCAGGAAGATTTACGCAAGAAGTTAGAGCCGCGAACTTCTTCTATTCCCAACAAATTAAGTGCAATTGAAATTTTGGCTCAAAACAAAATTCCGGTCATCGCGATGGTCGCTCCAATCATTCCCGCGCTGAACAGCGATGAAATTTTAAAGGTTTTGAAGAAAGTTTCAGAACTGGGAGCAGTGGATTTCGGTTATACCTTGGTTCGTTTAAATGATTCGGTGGAATCGGTTTTTTCGGATTGGATTCATGAGCATTATCCCGACAGAGCAGAAAAAGTGCTCAATCAAATCAAATCCATGCACGGAGGAAAATTGGGTGAACGCCTCGCCATGAAAAGAAATCTGGGCGAAGGAAATATAGCCGATATGATCCACCAATCTTTTAAAATCGGGCGACAAAAATATTTTAAAGACAAACCCAAACGAGAGCCGCTCACGACTGAATTATTTACCGGAAACCAAAAGACACAACTTTCTTTGTTTTAATTTTACTCAATGGAAAACAACGGCATGAAAGAATTAGCGGAGCAACTCAGAAAACCTTCCGGTGAAAAAGGCTTGGAAGTTGCGACTATGATGCACGAGACAAATATCGGGATGACTTTGGAAGCCATCCACCATCTCGATTTGAAAAAGGGAGAAGACATCATGGAAATCGGTCATGGAAACGCCGGGCATTTGAAATTTATTTTGGATAAAGCAGATGATTTGCACTATACAGGTTATGATATTTCCGAACTGATGCATGAGCAAGCCAATACTTTGAATTCAAAATTGGTTCAAAATAATTTAGCAGAATTTAAACTTTATGACGGAAGAAATTTTCCCGATCAGGACAATCATTTTGATAAAATATTGACCGTCAACACGATTTATTTTTGGGAGAATCCAAATGAAATGCTGAAAGAAATCCATCGGATTTTAAAACCGGGTGGAATTTTCTGTATCACATTTGTCGAAAAGGATTTTATGAAATTATTGCCTTTTTCGGTCTATGGATTTACGATGTACAATCCGGAAGATGTGGAAAAATTGATAAATAATTCAGAATTTGAATTAAATGAAATCGCTCGCAAAACAGATTTCGTTCAAAATAAATTAGGCGAAAAGATGAACCGTAAATTTGCGACGGCTGTTCTGACGAAATTATAAGGGTGAATAATCCACAATCTCAATCCCAAAACCGCTCACCGTGGTTTGTTTGTCTTTCGGATTTCGGGTGATAAGATTGATTTTTTTGATTCCCAAATCTTTGATGATTTGCGCACCGATACCATAATCCTTCATATCGTTTGGAATGATTCCTTTTTCCGCTTTTCCTTCCACCCATTGACGAAATTGATGCATTTTGCTCAATAATAAATCGGAATCCGAAACATTATTGATAAAAACCATGGCGCCTTTACCAAATTGATTGATGATATGGCTGGTTGCTTCCAATTGTGGCGTTTCTCCAAATTCCAGTGCCGAAAACAAATCGTAATAACTATTGGAAGAAATCACGCGAAGCGGAACGGCTTCATCTTCCTCCCATTCGCCTTTGGTCAACACAAAATGAATCTGGTTATTGGTCGTTTGTTTATACGAAATCAATTGAAATTCGCCATAAGCGGTTTTGACGGGAAAGCTGTCAATTCGTTCGATGAGAGAATCATATTGCAATCGGTAAGCAATCAAATCCTGAATGGAAATAATTTTCAAATCAAATTTTTCAGCGATTCGGACCAATTGTGGCAAACGCGCCATGCTTCCGTCTTCATTTAAGATTTCCACCAGAATTCCTGCCGGTTGGAATCCGGCTAAACGCGCCAAATCAACGGCTGCTTCCGTGTGTCCGGCTCTGCGTAGGACACCTCCGTTTTTGGCTTGCAAAGGAAAAATATGTCCCGGACGACCCAAATCTTCCGGTTTTGTGTTGGGATCAATTAAAGATTCGATCGTATTGGAACGGTCTTGAACAGAAATTCCTGTTGTATTTCCTTTTCCTTTGAAATCGACCGAAACCGTAAACTGTGTTTCATGCAAAACCGTATTATGCGAAACCATCAATTGTAAATCCAGTTCTTTGCAACGATCAATGGTGAGCGGAGCACAAATGAGTCCGCGTCCGTATTTCGCCATGAAATTGATCATTTCAGGTGAAACTTTTTCGGCTGCAGCAATGAAATCGCCTTCATTTTCACGGTCTTCATCATCTACGACTATGATGACTTTTCCGTTGCGCATATCCTCCAGAGCTTCTGAAATTGTATTGAGTTGAATTTTGTCTACGATTGTTTCCATCATTGATAACGACTATGTTCTGTTTCTTTTTGTTTTCGGAATCTGCCAAAAAATTTAGCAATCGGATCCCAATAATTACTGAAATTGAATAATCCCGAATCGTTATTGGCTTTATAAAATAGAACCAGTGCGATGGGGAAAAATATCAAATTTGCAGACCACGCTGCAAAGGTAGGATGTAAAATCCCATTTTTGGTCATGTTTTCAGAAGAAAAATTGATGATGTAATAAAGCACAAAAATGACAATGGAAATCACCACCGGCATTCCGATTCCGCCTTTTTTCACGATGGCACCCAACGGCGCACCGATTAAAAAGAAAACGATACAAGTAAATGCATAGGAATAATTTCGGTGAAAATGCAATTTCTGTTTGGCTTGTAACTTTACTTTTCCTGTGATTTCGTCTCCCTGGTATTTATAAGTGTCTATTTCCCGATCCAAAAATTCCAATGCTTCTTTTGTAATTTGATTCTGTTTGGGTTTGGACAGTTTGTCCAATGTTTTGGGTAATTGGTCGGACTCCGAAATCTTTATCGTATCCATGCCGGCCGACCCATAAATATTTTTAGAAATACTGTTGGTATAAATTCGTTCATAATATTTTTGATAATCCAATTGCATGGAATCAATCCTTTTTCCTAAATTTCTGGAATTCAGAAATTTATAATGATCCTGAATGTTTTCTTCATCCATGGCTTTTTGCAATATTTCGGAAATATCGATGTATTGTGTCAGCGTGTCAAATTTGATGGATTGATTGGGTTGGTTTTTACGCTCCTGTCCCGATTTCCCTTTGATTTGATCCACATAAATATATCCGTTTATCAAAACCATTTTCAACAGTCTGATATCTTCCTTGTCGCGGTTTAAAGTTCCATGATCTGCAATGATGGTGCGTTTGTCATCATCATATTTCCCGTCCTGAAAGATAAAAACATCTTTTAATTGGTCTTTTTCCTCACCGGAAACCTGACTGATTTTCATGCTGAATCCCGGGATGTTTTCGATGAAGACTCCTTCCACCAATTGTAGGGTGGGATTGGCTTTTACGATGTTATAAGCTAGATTTTTGGCTTTTCGTTGCGAATAAGGCATCACATGGTCGCCAAAAAAATACAATCCGATGGACATAAGGGTAACAACGCTAAAAAGAGGAAGTAAAATTCTTGCAAGCGAAATGCCCGATGCTTTCATGGCGGCCAGTTCATAGCGCTCACCAAATCCCCCAAACGTCATAATGGATCCCAGCAAAATAGCCAAAGGAAGTACCAATTGAATGACATTAATCCCTAAATACAATAATAATTCCCCGATGGTTAACCAACTCAATCCTTTTCCGGCAAATTTTTCCATTTCCTGCCAGGCAAATTGGACAATGAAAATGAAGAACAGAATGCTGAAAATAAAGAAAAAAGGTCCTAAAAATGTTTTAACCGTGTACCAATCGAGCTTTCTGACCATTAGATAGAGGTTACGACGTAGCCGTCTTTTTCATATTTTGATTGGTCAAATTTAAACAATGCGCGTGGAATTATTAAATTTTCCAGGTATTCTTTTACCGTCAAAGTCCGGGAATCTCCATTTTTGTAAGTTTCTTTGTATGAATACAATGTGTTGGATTTTGTTTTGATGCCCACCTGAACAAATGCCAATTCGGAATTAGCAGTAGGCGTAAGCTTTACAAACTGTATTTTTTCACCCTGTACGGTTTCGCTTTTCCCTAAATCCAGTTTAAAACCATTTTTATACATCTTCAAAACTTTGGTCGGCGTCAGCAAATCATCGCTGTCAGGAGTGGGTTTTGAAATCGTAACCTCTTTGTCTTCCTTGGAAACCGTATAAAGTGTTTTTCCGTCATACATCTGTTTGATGTCCATAACATCTAGACTATAACGATCTTTTGCTGCAAAAATTTCTCCTTTATGCGCTTTGGAATTCCCGCTTTCTGTCAAATCAAATTGGATGTAATAAGTGGGAATATTTTGATAAGTATGGCCCAATTTTTCCATCCATTCTTGTGCCGTTTGAGCTTGAACAGAAACCACAACAAACAAAAATGCTACCCAGGAAAATACCGATTTTTTCATCTCAATTAATTTTGATTCAAATTATCCAACAACTGTTCCAAACTCATTTCATCCTGAATCAATACCTGACGGGCTTTACTGCCCTCAAACGGCCCTACAACGCCGGCCGCTTCCAATTGGTCAATCAATCTTCCCGCACGGTTATACCCCAATTTTAATTTCCTTTGTAAAAGTGAAGCGGAACCTTGTTGTGCCATGACGATTACTCTGGCTGCGTCCTCAAACAAACTGTCCCGTTCGCTCAGATCGATGTCCAGCGCGCTGCCACCATCTTCGCCTACATATTCAGGTAAAAGGAATGCGTCTGCAAATCCTGCCTGGGAGCCGATATAATCTGTGATTTCATCTACTTCCGGCGTGTCCACAAAGGCACATTGCAAACGAACCAATTCATTTCCGGTCGTAAAAAGCATATCTCCTTTCCCGATCAATTGATCGGCCCCTGATGAATCCAGAATTGTTCTCGAATCAATTTTTGAAGTCACACGAAAAGCGACCCTTGCAGGGAAATTGGCTTTGATCGTTCCCGTTATGACATTGACCGAAGGGCGTTGTGTGGCGATGATCAAATGAATCCCCACCGCACGAGCAAGCTGTGCCAATCGGGCAATCGGAGTTTCAACCTCTTTTCCTGCTGTCATGATCAAATCGGCAAATTCGTCCACCACCAAAACGATATACGGTAAATAACGATGCCCGTGTTCGGGATTTAATTTCCGGTTTTTGAATTTTTCGTTGTATTCTTTTAAATTCCGGACGTATGCGTTTTTGAGTAATTCATATCGGTCATCCATTTCGATGCAAAGCGAATTCAAAGTATGAATTACTTTGGTGTTGTCCGTTATGATGGCTTCTCCGCTATCCGGTAATTTTGCCAAATAATGCCGTTCGATTTTTGAATAAAGCGTTAATTCCACTTTTTTGGGATCGACCATCACAAATTTCAATTCTGTCGGATGCTTTTTGTACAAAAGCGAAGCGATGATCGCATTCAAACCAACTGATTTTCCTTGTCCCGTTGCTCCGGCCATCAAAAGGTGTGGCATTTTGGCTAGATCGGCTACAAAAGTTTCGTTTTCGATGGTTTTCCCAAAGGCGATAGGCAAGTCCATTTTAGCTTGTTGAAATTTTTGTGAAGCAATCACAGAACGCATGGAAACCATAGTCGAATTGCTGTTTGGAACTTCAATTCCTATCGTTCCTTTTCCCGGGATTGGTGCGATGATACGGATTCCGAGTGCGCTTAAACTCAGGGCGATATCATCTTCTAAATTCTTAATTTTAGAAATTCGGACTCCGGCTTCCGGCACGATTTCGTATAAAGTTACGGTAGGACCTATGGTCGCTTTGATCTGCGAGATTCCGATTCCGTAATTGGCCAGCGTTTCGACGATTTTGTTTTTGTTTTGTTCCAGTTCCTGTTGGTTCACCGTTACATTATCGCCTGAGTCATATTTGCGGAGCAAATCCAGGGTTGGGAATTTATATTTGGGCAATTCCAAACGGTGGTCATATTCGCCGTGTTTTTCGACCAGATCAGCCGCAATTTTTTCCACTTCATCTTCCTGCTGGACTTTTTCGATGGTCAGTGCCACATCGTTTTCATCTTTTGCAGGAATAATTTCTTCCTTAATTAGAGTCGTTTTTTTTTCCTCCGGATCGTTTTTGATCACCGGTTTAAAATCTTCATCCAGAAAATTTTCCACTTTTTTATCCTGAACAGGCTTTACGATTTCCGGCTCTGGAACATCAGAGAAAGGATCGTTTTTTTGAAGAATTTCTAAATTGTCCTCAAAAATTTCTTCGTCCAAATCTTTGGATTTTTTTTCCAGTGTGGAGGAAATCTTATCTGGCGTAATTCGCCAATTGACCACGATATATAGAATCAAACTGACAAAAAGAGCAATTCCGACACCTATTTTCCCGATGAGCATATTGAGAAAATCGTTGACTTCATAACCCATTACGCCATGTAGAATGCCGATTTTGGTAACAAAACCCAATGCAATCGGCAACCAAATCAAAAAGAACAAACAATTGTATAAAAGTTTGA
>JBEBVY010000034.1:0-21465 GCA_040392505.1 Moheibacter lacus
TCTTCAAATACATCCAAACCTGCTCCTGATAATTTCCCGGAATCCAAAGCTTCAATTAATGCTTCCTCGTCCACTACACCACCACGGGCAGTATTGATAATCATCGCGCCATCTTTCATTTTCTCTATTTCCGCCTTGCTGATGACATATTTTTCTTGTGCCGGAATATGTAGGCTGATGATGTCTGATTCGGCTAAAACTTCGTCAAAAGTTTTCATATCGAAATGGAACATCACACATTGACCATCAAAAAATTCCACCGGAACATCTGCTTCTTTATAAGTATGGTCATAAGCTATTACCTTCATTCCTGCTCCAATTGCATTTTTGGCCACTTCGCGGCCGATCCTTCCAAATCCGATGATCCCCAAAGTCTTTCCTCTCAATTCAAATGCTTTTCCATATGCTTTTTTCAATTGATTGAACTTGGTTTCACCTTCCAGCGGCATCATCCGGTTGGAACCGTGTAAGTTTCGGTAAAGCGAATAAACATGAGCCATCACCATTTCTGCTACAGAAGCCGATGAAGCGGCCGGCGTATTGATCACCAAAATTCCTCTTGAACGAGCATAATCGACATCGATATTGTCCATGCCGACTCCTCCGCGACCGATTATTTTCAGGTTGGTTGCATCGATTAAGTCTTCACGAACTTTGGTCGCGCTACGCACCAACAGGACTTCGATTTCATTTTTATTGATATAATCAGCCAATTGATCCTGAGCCACAAAAGTCGTAATTACTTCAAAACCATCATTTTCCAACATTAATTTTCCGGCCAATGAAATTCCGTCGTTTGCTAATATCTTCATGTTAATTTTATAATTTTAGTTTGTCATCCCGAGGAACGAAGAATCTGGGATTCTTCATTAATTCTTATTCTTTCTTAATTTCAAATATTCAGAATGAATAAAGTTTGTTTATCCGAATTTTGTTTCAAACTGTTTCATCACATCCACCAAAACCTGAACGCTTTCGATTGGCAAGGCGTTGTACATACTCGCGCGATATCCGCCCACATCACGGTGTCCGTTCAAACTTGAAATACCGGCTTCTTTCCACATTTTATCAAATTCAGTTTTCAGGCTTTCATCTTTCAACACGAAAGTCACATTCATTTCAGAACGGTCTTCTACTTCAGCAGTCCCGATAAATAAACCGTTACGGTCAATTTCGGAGTATATTAATTCGGCTTTTGCCTGATTTCTCTTTGCAATTTCCGGAACTCCGCCTAAATTTTTCAACCATTGCAAATTCAGCATCACGCCATAAACAGCCAGAACGGGCCAGGTGTTGAATGCGCTTCCTTTGTCTATATGGGTTTGGTAGTTCAAATAATTCGGAATATCTCTTCCGGTTTTTCCCAAAACTTCTTTGTTGATGATGGTCACTACACTTCCGGCAGGTCCCATGTTTTTTTGAGCTCCGGCATAGATCACATCGAATTTAGAAACATCAACCGGTTTGCTCATGATGTCTGATGACATGTCACAAACCATCGGAACCGGACTGTCCGGAAAGGATTTCATTTGTGTCCCGAAAATCGTGTTATTGGAAGTACAATGAAAATAATCCACATCTGTCGGAATTGTATATCCTTTCGGTACGTAATTGAAGTTTTTGTCTGCTGAAGACGCCACCACATTTACTTCACCCATTCTTTTGGCTTCTTTGATTGCATTTTTTGCCCAAACGCCCGTCTCGGTATAAGCTGCTTTTCCGCCATTTAATTTCATCAAGTTGAACGGAACCATGACAAACTGCAATGAAGCGCCACCTTGCGTAAAAATAACTTCGTGGGTGTCGGGTACATTCATCAAATCTTTCACGAGTTGGATGGCCGTGTCGATCACTTCCTGCGCATCAGCTCTTCTGTGAGATATCTCCATGATGGAAGAACCTGAATTATTGAAATTCAAAACGGCCTGCGCCATTTTGTCAAAAACTTCCTGTGGAAGGATGCAGGGACCTGCGCTGAAATTGTGGATTTTCATAGTTGTTTTTTTGGTTATGCGAAGCTCGAAGTCCGAAATTCGCTTTAAAATTTTATTTATTTTTCTACAAATTCAAAATTCCGGATTTCTATATTTTACTCTCCGTGCATAAATGCTTTCTTACTCAATAAACGTTCTTCACTTTCCACATGGTCTTCGTCGGGGATGCAACAATCCACCGGGCAAACTGCCGCACACTGAGGTTCCTCATGAAAACCTTTACATTCGGTACATTTATCGGTAACTATAAAATAAACTTCGTCACTCACGGGTTCCTGTGCTTCGTCAGCATCAAAAGCCTGTCCGTCTATATTGATGATTTTTCCGTGAAGCTGGGTTCCGTCTGCATATCTCCAGTCAACTGCCGCTTCATAAATTGCGTTATTTGGGCATTCAGGTTCACACGCTCCGCAATTGATACATTCATCAGTGATTATGATTGCCATTCGTTTTTAATTATTTTGAATTATAAATTTTAAATTGGAAATGATAAAAACAATCATTTCTAATTCCCTAAATTTGCAACGCAAAAGTACCAATTATTTTCCATAATTATGCCAATTAACAGCCGTATTTCCGCAATTTATGATTTAGGTCAGTTTTTTTATTTTATTACTGAAAATGAGCTCAATATACGTTCAAATAAATCTAAATTCGAATACTTGAAAGATGAATTTTATGCTCAATTAAAATTAGCCGAAATTCAAAATCCTTGGTTTACGCAAGACAATTTGAAATTCTGTCTGGAACAGTGGGGAAAACTTCTGACCGAAGAAAATCTCACCAACTGGATTCAAAACTATCAAACAACGAAAAATCCAAAAAATGTGGGCATTATCATGGCAGGCAACATCCCGTTGGTCGGACTTCACGATTTGATCTCTGTCTTGCTTTCCGGACACAATGCCATTGTAAAAACATCTTCCAAAGATGAGGTTTTGATGGGTTTTGTGATTGAATATTTACGGGACTTTAATGAGGATCTGAAAAATTCGATTCAAAAACTGGAAAGATTAAAAAATCATGACGCCGTCATTGCAACCGGAAGCAATAATACAGCGCGTTATTTTGAATATTACTTCAAGGATTCGCCCAATATCATTCGTAAAAACCGGACTTCTGTTGCAGTTCTGAACGGTAAGGAATCTGTTGAAGATTTGCGAAAACTGGCGGAAGATATTTTCCGTTATTTTGGTTTGGGTTGCCGGAATGTTACCAAACTATACTTACCAAAAGGATTCAATACGGATTTGTTGTTTGAGTCTTTTTTTCAATGGAAAGAAGTCATCAATCATACCAAATATGCCAATAATTATGAATACAACCGTGCGATTTATCTGATGGGAAATGAGAAATTTTTAGACAATAATTTTGTCATGCTAAAAGAATCAGATGAATTATTCAGTCCGATTGGTGTGGTAAATTATGCGTTTTATGAAGATTTGAATGATGTCAAAAATGAATTAACTCAAAACGAAGAAAAAATTCAGTGCATAGTGGGAAGCGATTTTTCTGTACAATTCGGTGAAACACAAACACCTTCATTGACGGATTATGCTGATGGTGTGGATACGATGGAGTTTTTGGGAAATATATAGGGATTGAATCTCGATATTTCTTTTTAATTTTTCTTCAATTTCTTACATTTGAAGAAAAGCATATTGTTTAAAAAAATTCTACTCATACTATCATTTTTAAGTACTTCCTTCTTGTTTTCGCAAGTAGAAAAGCAAATTTTGTTTCGAAATTTAACCGTTGAAAATGGGCTTTCGCAAAACAGTGTCATCAGTATAGCGCAAGATCAAACCGGACTTCTATGGTTTGCAACGCAGGATGGACTCAATCGATTTGATGGTAGAAGTTATATTTATTTTCAAGAACAATTTGAGGATATTACTCGTGCTGATTACAGTCGATTGGGTAAAATTTACATCGATTTAAAAGGAGATATTTGGATCATCACGCTTTCTGGGATTTTAAAAAAATTTGATACAAAACTCAAAAGATTTGTAAAAAACGATTATTTCTCAAAGGTGAGTTCAATTCATAAAAACAAATCAAATAACTTATTTATAGGGACTCACGAAAGTGGTATTTATAAAATAAATGAAAATGACACCATTCAAATTCTCAAAGAGAAAGACTGGCGATCCAATTCAGTCTATGATTTTTTAGAATTTGAAAAAAAATTACTGGCAGCAACTTCAAAAGGTATTTTAGAAATCCAAGCCCAAAAATACCAGTTTCAAAAATCCAGTTCTGTTCATCCATTCAGCTGTTTGACAAAATCTGCAGATGAAAGTAAACTCTTTGCCGGTACTTTTGGTGGTGGACTTTATTATTTCGATTTCAAAATAAATGAATGGTTGAATTTCAAAAATTTAGGAAAAGAAAAATTACCGGACGATTTAAACATAGAGGACATTCATTATGACAAAAACAACAGATTGTGGATCGCAACCTACGGAAATGGTTTGTATTTGCTTGACTTTAAAAACCAATCTATCCGACATTTCTTATTTAATAGAAGTAACCCTAATTCAATAAGTTACAATGATTTACTATGTGTTTTTGAGGACAATACAGGTACTATATGGATTGGCACAGATGGCGGTGGTGTGAATTATTATGACGATTATTTTTTCAAATTTCAAAAACTGACAAATGAACAAGTATCGGATAAAGTAAATTTGGATGTGATACGCTCTATAACTACTGATAACAATGGCAACATTTGGGTGGGTACATCGGGAAAAGGTTTGACTGAATTAAACTTAAAAACAGATACTTATAAAACTTATACTACTGAAAACGCTACGATTTCGTCCAACCGGATCATCAGTCTTTTATGGAATAAAAATGCACTCTGGTTAGGTACACAAGACAAAGGTCTTTCCATTTTTAAAAACGGCAATTTTAAAAACTATGACTCAAATTCTACTCCTAGACTAAATGTTGAAAGTATATGGACAATTTTTAAAGATAGTTCTGAAAAAGTTTGGTTGGGTACTCGGTATAAAGGTTTGGTTTTGTTTGATCCGGAAGTGGGTGAATTGGAAAAATACCCAAATGATAGTAAAGGTTTGCCTGTTTTGAATATACGACATATCATAGAAGGAAAGACAGGCGAATTGTGGTTGGCAACGGATAAAAATGGATTGTACCGATTTGAAAAGAAATCAAAAAAATTAGAAAACGTCCCATTTCTTACGAAAAAAATAAAGTCGCTCTATTATCAAAAAGAAAGAAATATTTTATGGGTTGGAACCAAAGGTAACGGTTTGGTAAAATATGATTTAGATGTTAAAAAGACTAAAAAGTATTCGACTAAAGAGGGTTTGGCAAACCATGTTGTATATGGAATACTTCCAGACGGTTTGGGCAATTTATGGTTGAGTTCCAATCGAGGTATAAGTAAATTCAACATTGATAATGAGGAGTTTACTAATTTTACAGACGATGGAGGCTTGCAGTCACTTGAATTTAACACCGGGGCATTTCATGCAGCGGAAAACGGAATTTTATTTTTCGGAGGAATTAAAGGTTTAAACTGGTTTAAACCGGATGAACTTTCCTTTAACCCCATTAAACCCAAAACCATCATTTCTCAATTTAAAATCGTTAACCAACCTCAATCTCTACTTGGAAATCAGCAATATAATTACAAAGACAATACAGTAGATTTTACTTTTACCAGCCTTCAATTTACCTTACCCGAAAGAAATTTATACAAATACAAATTAGAAAACTATGATGAAAATTGGTCTGAAGCAAATAACATAAATACAGCACATTACACCAACCTTCCACCAGGTGTTTATACGTTTAAAGTAGTTTCCAGTAATTATGATGGTCTTTGGGGAGAAATCCCTGCTATGTTGCAATTTGAAATCCTCAAACCTTGGTATTTTACCAACTTGGCTTTTATCTTATATTTTCTCATTTTGGTTTTGATTGGTTATTTCGTTTACCGTTATTTCAAATGGAGGTGGAAACTGCAAATGCAACTGGAAATAGAGCACGAAGAAACTGAAAGACTAGAAAACCTCAACAAACTGAAAACCAATTTATTTAATAATATTTCCCACGAATTCCGAACACCGCTCACCTTGATTTCCGGCCCTGTTGAAAACCAATTAAAAAGAACGGATAATTCTGAAGATGATACACTCGAACTGAACCTTATCAAACGAAACGCAAAACGTATTTTGCATTTGATAAACCAACAATTGGAAATGGCAAAATTGGATACCGGACAATTAAAGTTGAAAATTTCAGAAGGCAATTTAAATGCACTTTTGCAACAAATCATCGCCAATTTCATGTTTACGGCAAAAGAGAAAAAAATAAATTTCATCCATGAAATAAGAGGGCTAGAAAATGTTTGGTTTGATCAGGAAATTTGTGAAAAAATATTGACAAATTTACTTGGCAATGCTGTAAAATACACACCTGAAAATGGATACATTTCACTTACGGCTATTGAACAAAAGGACAATTTTTTATTCAACATAAGCAATAGTGGTAATAATCTATCTGAAAATGAATTGGATCAAATATTTGACCGATATTATTTAGGAAAATCAAACAAAACTGATGGTGTGGGCATAGGACTTTCTATAGTGAAAGAATTGGTCACACTGGCACAGGGTTCTATTGATGCAAAACTTCTAAAGTCTGATGAAATTTGTTTCACATTGAAAATGCCTATTGCTCCTAAATCTTTTCAAGAAGAAGAAATCATATTGAAAAAAACCGAATATCAACTGCAAAACACTTTACCACCAAAAAATGCAAATTCAATCGAAAAAAGTCAGACAAATACGAGTGATTTGCCTAAAGTTTTGGTCGTTGAGGATGATCCGGACATGCGTCTTTACATCAAAAATATAATCAAAGCTCAATTTGATGTTACAGAAGCTGAAAATGGAAATATAGGTATCCGGACGGCTTATAGCATACTTCCGGATTTGATCATCAGCGATATCATGATGCCGGAAAAAACTGGAATAGAGTTATGCAATGAGCTCAAATCAAATGTACTAACCAGTCATATTCCTATCATAGTTCTCACAGCAAAATCTGGAGATAAAAATGAAATCCTGGGACTTCGTTCCGGTGCGGATGACTATGTCACAAAACCGTTTAATAGCGAGATCCTTGTCTTAAAAATGGAAAACGCACTGCAAACGAGAGACCGATTAAAAAAATTATATTCAAGTACTTTACATTTATCTCCTGAACTCTATGTAACTTCAACTGAACAAGCTTTTTTGGAAAGATTGGAAAAAGTAGTAAATGAAAATATTACGGATTCAAATTTAACCGGTGAAGCATTTGCTCAACTCATGGGGATGAGCAGATCCCAACTGCATAAAAAACTTAATTCCATATTGGGTGTCTCCACTACCGAATTCATCCGAACACAAAGATTGAAAATGGCAAAAGAATTGTTAAAATCGGACGCAAATATTTCAGAGATTGCTTATTTAGTTGGGTTCAATTCGCCTTCTTATTTTTCTAAATGTTTCAAAGAAAAATTTCAATGTACTCCATTGGAATTCCAAGAAAATAGAAACTATTAATTTTCTACAATTAATTTGATTTTCATTTAGTAAAAAAGATGAAAAACATTTGTTATAGCAAAAAAAACATTTGTAATAGTCTGCATTTCAGTTCATTTCTACTTTTACAATTAAACAAATGGACTATGAAATCTAACTACTTATATGTATTTTTTCTTCTCATTTTTATTTCTTGCACAGAAAATTCTATCAAAATAACCGGGTCTCCTCTCTCTTTAAACGACACGATGATCGCAACTACTAGCGATGTAGCCATGAAAATCAAAATGGAAGGAAAAGTATTTACCATTGAAAAGCAAAACATTCTCCCTATAAATGTTTCATTTGAGGAATTACCGATCAAATTCTTGGTAAGAGAAGTAAATAACCCTGTAACGCTAAATCTGAACTTTTATCAAACTGATTTTGCGGAAAAACTTCCCAAAGAGTTTAAAATACCGGAAGACAATGTAGAGAAAGTCATCATTGACCTAAATTTTTTCAATGAAGAAAGAAATGTCAAAAAAATGAACAAACGCATCATTTTCCGAAATGGAATCATCAAAATTGAAAAATTTTGTGAAAACGAACTAAAAATAATCTTTGATGGACTAGGAAGTGGAATAACCGAAAAAGAAAATTTCCCCATTTCGGGAGAATTAAACATAAACTATCAACGAACTTAATAACATCACTTAAAACTAAAATTATGAAAACAATCACAAAATTTTTGTATTTATTCATTCTGTCAATCGCCATAATCGGATGTACAAATAGCGATGACGACACAGGTGGAGGAGATCAACCAGATCCTCAATATAACTTAGATGCCATACAAGGCAATTGGTTCCGGGTCGGCGGTAACAACCCCAATAACAACGGTATGAAGATAAACGTCATCAATAACCAAGGAAAAATAACCGAGTCTTTAAATTCAAATTACCCACTGAACAGCATCAAATGGAAAGACATAGAAGCTACTGCAGAAAATGAGTACGAACACCTAGAACTCGGTTCTGACGGTCTTTATTATGATGCCATTATGCAATTGGGACAAGATGACACGCTACGCATTTATGTAGGAATTGTAGCTCCAGGCAGCGAACAGAAATGGGTAAGAACTTACACAGAACCTGATCCGGAAGTAAATGACTGTTCGCCTTATGATGCGGGTGCATTTTCAGGTGACTTAACCAATAACTGGTCTGAAGCCAATGAATTTGATGAATACCCCGGATTACTTCCGGCGGTAAGCGATCCAGCCGGTGGATATTATATCGTAACTCTAACAGCTACATCATCCGTACCCACACTCACTATTGAAATACCAGGAGCACCTTACCCTATTATCAATGGCTCTGCTGGCGGGTCCAGTACACCACAGACGAGGAAAGTTGCTTTTTTGGCACATCCCGGTGTAAGCTATGACGTAACGGTTAATCCTTTCATAAACGGTGGGAATTTCCCTGAAACCTATACAATCAATTGGGAATATGTTGGGCTTATGGATTGCTTTGAACTTAACGACACCTTTGAACAGGCTAAATTCGTTCCCAAAAATGAAACTCTGGAAGCTCTTGCCAATGCCGGTTATAAAGTCATGGGATCTTCTGAAACATCTTTTGATTGGTACAAAGTTAAAATTAATGAACCGGCTAAAATTAAAGTTGAGGTTCAACAATGTCCTTCAGACGAATTTATGCGCATGAAAATTTTCAGAGAAGACCATTCAGAACTAACGACTACAACAACCGATATTTTTGGAAATTCAACCAATCATACAGCTGGTACATTGTATTATAAAGTCACAAATGGCACACTTGATCCCGGCATTTATTACATTCGTTTTGATGGAACCAAAACCGGTAACCGGCAAATAGACTACAATGCAGAAGAAACCATGCCCGATGTATGGACTACACCTTATAAATTTAAAGTAACAACTGTTCCGTAAATTTCCTAAATCTCTTAACTTTAAAAAGTAGGTTCCGATTGAACCTGCTTTTTTTATATAAATTCCTTGCCTTATTTTCATTTGAATACATTTATATTTGTAACACAAAATCCAAAAATCCATTTCTGATGAAATACAAAAGAATCCTTCTAAAGTTAAGCGGTGAAGCACTGATGGGAAATCGTCAATACGGAATCGACCCAGACAGATTGAAAGAATATGCGGAGGAAATCAAATCAGTCGTCGATTTGGGAGTTGAAGTTGCCATCGTTATTGGAGGAGGAAATATTTTTCGGGGCGTAGCAGGTGCTGCCAACGGAATGGACCGGGTGCAAGGTGATTATATGGGCATGTTGGCAACGGTCATCAATTCCATGGCTTTACAATCTGCACTGGAAGAAGCGGGTGTTTATACACGCTTACAAACGGCAATCCGTATGGAACAAATCGCAGAACCATTCATCAAACGCCGAGCAACAAGACATTTAGAAAAAGGAAGAGTAGTGATTTTCGGAGCGGGAACAGGAAATCCTTATTTCACGACCGATACTGCGGCTACGCTTCGGGCCATAGAAATCGATGCAGATGTAATTCTGAAAGGAACCCGCGTGGACGGAATTTATACTGCAGATCCGGAAAAGGATCCGAGTGCAACTAAATTTGAAACTTTGTCCTTTGACGAAGTCTATCAAAAGGGCTTAAATGTAATGGACATGACTGCTTTTACGTTGAGTCAGGAAAACAATTTACCGATTATCGTATTTGATATGAATACCAAAGGAAATCTTTCCAAATTAATCCAAGGAGAAAGCATCGGAACGCTGGTTAAATAAAGACATGAGATAGGTCCAATGGTGGATTGTTTATTCAAATTAAACCTTGAAACAACCATTAGACTTGACTTTTAAATTTTGAATTTATATATTCGCACTGCGCATTCGCAAAACGTTTAAGCAAAAAAAATGGAAGAATTAGATTTTATAGTAGACATCGCAAAAGATCAAATGCAGAAAGCATTGGAACATTTAGAAAAAGAATTGACCAAATTACGTGCGGGAAAAGCAAGTCCTGCCATGCTTTCTACCGTGAGATTTGATTATTACGGTTCTTCCACGCCCATTTCTCAAGCCGCCAACATCGGTACGCCTGATGCCAGAACATTGACCATTCAGCCTTGGGAAAAAAATCTGATTCAGGAAATCGAAAAAGCCATCATCAATTCCAATTTGGGTTTTGCTCCTTCCAACAATGGTGATATGATCATCATCAACATCCCGCCTTTGACGGAAGAAAGAAGAAAAGAATTGGCAAAACTGGCAAAAGCAGAAGCCGAAAACGCCAAAGTCAGCATAAGAAATGCACGAAAAGACGCCAACAATGATGTGAAAAAAAATGAAGAAGCTTCAGATGATTTGAAAAAACAATATGAAGACAGAATTCAAGGTTTAACGGATAAATTCGTTACCAAAACCGATGAAGTTTTAGCGGCCAAAGAAAAAGAAATCATGACGGTTTAACATAGTCTAAACCTTTAATAATCAACTGCTTTTTCTATTTAGATCAAGCAGTTTTTTTATAAAAATACTATGAACAAAAGAATTCCGAAAGCTTATTTTCAAAACCACGACGCCGTTTTTATAGCGGAAGATCTGATTGGAAAAACTTTGGTTCGACAATTTGATGATGGTGAAATCATTCGAACAAAAATCATCGAAACAGAGGCCTATGTAGGTCCCGAAGATTTGGCTTGTCATGCAAGCAAAGGCAAAACGCCCCGGACTTCCATTATGTTTGACAAAGGAGGAACGGTCTATGTTTATTTGATTTACGGAATGTACTGGATGCTCAACTTTGTGACAGCAGGCGAAAATGAACCACAGGCAGTTTTGATTCGTGGCATAGAAAACTGCATCGGTCCCGGAAGATTGGGAAAGTATCTGCAATTGGACAGGTCTTTTTATGGTGAAGATTTGGAAATTTCCAACCGGATTTGGCTGGAGGATTCATCGTATAACGGAGAAATTGTTTCCACACCACGCATTGGTATAGATTATGCAGGGGAACTATGGAAAAATAAACCTTGGCGGTTTGTTTTGAAAAATTAAACTGATGTTTCAGCAATTATTCATTCTAAAAATTAAAATATGAAATCAATTTACCAAATTCTCATTTTTTCGGCTCTCGCCCTATTGATATCAGGCGGATTGAACGCACAAAAAACCATCGTCACAAAAGATGATTTACCCAAAGAAGCCCACTTCTTTTTGGCAAAAAATTTCACCAATGAAAGAGTTGTCACTGTAGAAAAAGATATTTATGCCGGGAAAACCGATTATGAAATCAAGCTGAGCAATGGAACAGAACTGGAGTTTGACGAAAAAGGAGAATGGAAAGAAGTCGACGGAAAAGACAAAGCGGCAATTCCTCAGGAATTCATTCCTAAAAAAATCACGCAACACATCATGGAGCATTTTGCGCCAAATAAAGTTTCGAAAATCGAAAAAGACCGTAATAAATACGAAGTGGAACTTACCAATGGAATGGATCTCGAATTCAGTCTGAATGGGGATTTCCTGCGAATTGACGATTAATATTTAACCAAAATTACCCCAAAATAAAAAGGTTTCACTACAGTGAAACCTTTTTTCATTCGTAAATCTTATAAACCTAATCTTAAGCTCTTCTAACATTTACTGCATTCGTTCCTCTTCTTCCTTCCTCTAAGTCAAAAGAAACTTCATCGTTTTCTTTAACTTTATCAACCAATCCGGTTACGTGAACGAAATACTCTTTTCCAGACTCATCATCTTTAATAAATCCGTAACCTTTGGCTTCATTAAAGAATTTGACAGTACCTTTATTCATAATTTTATTAATTTGGGCGCAAGATAAAACTATAAATTGGGCTGAACACTAAAATTTTAATTTATTTTATTCTAATGAATTATATTTGAAATTAATTTAACACACAACCCCAAAATAATATGAACAGACGAAACTTCATTCGCACCAGTACCATTGCCGGAATTGGTGCTTTAATTTTACCCGGTTCCGTATTCAGCGGCACATTGACGGGAAATAAAATTCGAATCGGACTTATCGCAACGGGTCTTCGCGGACAAGTTCATTTGGAAGAATTGCTCAAAAGACAAGATGTGGAAGTTACTGCCATCGCGGATCCTGACAGTCGTATGGTAAAAAGAGCATTGGAAATATTTGCGAAATACCAAAAGCCGAAACCGGTTGTTTTTGAAAAAGGCGATTATGATTATCAAAATCTCCTGAAACTAAAAGATATAGACGCCGTGATCATTTCATCGCCTTGGGAATGGCATTCCACACAAGCCATTGAATCGATGAAAGCCGGAAAAATTGTAGGGCTGGAAGTCTGCGGAGCCATGAACCTAGAGGAATGCTGGAATTATGTCAATACTTATGAAGAAACAAAAATTCCAATTTTCATGATGGAAAACGTCTGCTATCGCCGTGATATCATGGCTGTTTTCAATATGGTCAGACAAGGTAAATTCGGACAAATTGTGCACGGACAAGGCGGCTATCAGCACGATTTACGAAAAGTATTGTTCAACGACGGAATCAATTCCAGTGGCGGAGGAGTTGAATTTGGAGACAAAGGATTTTCAGAAGCCAAATGGCGTACCAACCATTACGTAAAACGAAACGGCGAACTCTACCCTACGCACGGACTTGGTCCTGTGGCAACCATGATGGATGTGAACCGCGGAAACCGAATTACGCATCTTACTTCCATGGCTTCTAAACAAGCCGGATTGACCGACTATATCGAAAAAACGGGTGGAAAAAATCATCCGAATGCCAAAGTGGAATTCAAACAGGGTGACATCGTTCAGACTATGCTCAAATGTGAAAACGGTGAAACGATTTTACTCACGCACGATACTTCTTTGCAACGCCCTTACAATTTAGGATTTCGGGTGCAGGGTACCGACGGCATCTGGCAGGACATCGGTTGGGGTGAATTCAACCAAGGATTTATATACTTCGAAAATCAAATGGATCATTCACACCGCTGGCAGGAATCCACCGATTATCTCACCCAATATGACCATCCGCTCTGGAAAAAAAACGAAGCCAAAGCGGCAGGAGCCGGACACGGCGGAATGGATTATTTTCTCATCAACGATTTTGTGGAGTGCATAAAAGCCAATAAAGAATTCCCGTTTGATGTTTATGATCTGGCCACTTGGTATGCCGTCACACCTTTGAGCGAAATCTCGATTGCGGCCAACGGCGGATCGCAGGAAATGCCCGATTTCACACGGGGAAAATACAAAACCAGAAAACCGGTTTTTGGATTTGATTATTATGAATAAAGTTTCACTGCTTATTTTGGCCGGCGGTTTTGGAAGCCGTTATAAAGGACAAAAACAAATCGATTCGGTTTCGGAAAATGATGAAACACTGATGGAATATGGATTGTATGATGCCTTGAAAGTCGGCATTCGGAAATTTGTGTTCATTGCCAATTCACATTTTCCGGAAGAATACCGTAAGCATTTGATTCAAATTCTTCAAAAAAATATGGCTGAAATCCATTTTGTGGAACAAACCGTTGAAAAATTTGTTCCGACTGAATTTTTACCCAAACTTTCAGCACGGACTCAACCACTCGGCACGGCTCATGCGGTTTATTGTGCAAAAGAAATGATCAACGAACCTTTCATTACGATGAATGCCGATGATTTCTATGGGTTTCAGAGTTTTAAATTGGCGTATGATTTTATTTCGAATTCTTCTGATGATTGGGGAATGGTCGCATTTGAATTGGAAAATACTTTGAGTGAAAACGGAGGTGTTTCCAGAGGAATCTGTACAATTGAAAATGATTTTTTAGAAAACGTAGAAGAATTCGTCCAAATTCAAAAAACAGAGAATGAAATTTTCGGAATCGATGAAAATCAAAACCGGAAAATTCTGAGCGGAAAAGAAAAAGTTTCCATGAATTTCTGGATTTTACAACCTGAAATTTTTGGACTAATTCAAAAAGATTTTCAACGCTTTCTGATGGAACAGAAGGATTTGTCTCAAAAAGAATTTTATCTTCCATCCGTGATAGACAAAGCGATTCAGGAAAAATCTGTAAGATTTGAGGTTTTAAAAACCACCGAAAAATGGTTTGGGCTGACTTATCAGGAAGATAAAAAATTTGTAAAGGAGGAAATCAGAAAACGAAAAACCGAAAAAATTTATCCTGAAAAATTATGGACATCAACAGAATAAAATCGGTTTTTGAAAAATTCGAAGCAATTTCAGATGATTTTGAACTGAAGATTCTGGTTTCAGGACATATCAATAAAACCTATCAGATCCGAAACAAACAAAAAGAATTCATCCTCCAGCAAGTAAATACTTCGGTTTTTAAACACCTGAAAATCATCAACCGGAATATTTTAAAAATTTCCGAACATCTGAAAAAGAAAAAATATCCGCATCTGTTGCCGGAACTTCTGCCTTTTCAAAACGGAGACTATTTAGTTGAAAATCAATGGCGTTTGTTTGCGTTCATTCCCAATTCCCAAACTTTTGAAAAAGTTAATTCGGCTAAACAGGCATTTGAAGCGGCTAAATTTCTAAGTGAATTTCATCTTTATCTGAATGATTTGAATCCGGACGAAATTCAGGATTCCATTCTCGGATTTCTGGATTTCAATTTACGTGTGAATCAGTTTGAAGATGCTTTGAATTTGGCTTCAACAGAACGTTTGGAGGAATCGGAAAAAGAAATTCAATTTATAAAAAATCATCGTTTTTTACTAAACGAATGGCATGAATTAGTTTCCAAAATTCCTTTGAAAATCCTTCATGCCGACCCGAAAATCAGTAATTTTCTGTTTAGCAAAACCAATGAAAATAAGATCATGGCACTGGTTGATTGGGATACATTTATGAAAGGAAACCGTTTGTATGATTTTGGTGACATGGTCCGCTCCTATACCAATTTACGTAAAGAAGACGATCCCGAAACCGGAAATAATTTCAGTTATGAAAACTATGAGGCGCTGAAAAACGGGTTCCTATTTTGTCTTGAAAATGAATTGACAAACGAAGAAAAATTGCGGTTGGAACTGTCCGGAAAAATTGTTATTTATATCCAGGCGATGCGTTTTTTGACGGATTATCTGAATCAAGATGTTTACTATACCATTCGGTATCCGGAACAGAATTTAAACCGAACAAAAAATCAAGTGAATCTGCTGAAGGAATTCGTCAAAAAAAGCCCGTAAATCTACGGGCTTTGTCTTCTATTTTAGTAAAATATCAACCAGAGTGATATAGTGAAATCTTAGTCATTGAGAATAAGAATTGAAGCGTTGCTTCAGCTATGCCGTCAACGGCGGACTATAAAAATTATCTTTTTCCTTTGCCGCTGCTTCGACCGCCACCGGAACGATTGCCTTTGTTTTTGCCACCGAAATCTGATTTTCCACTCCCTGACTTAGAATAACCTCCACCGGAACGTTTCCCTTCAAATCCGCCGCCGCTTCTTTTTCCGCTACCTGATTTACCGGAATAGCCTGCACCTGGACGTTTTCGGTCATTTTTTCTTTTGTCGTTTCTCTCCTCGACATTTCTTTCTTTCTTTTCCGGATTGGAAATCTGAAGATCCACTTCTTCTTTTGCAAAAGAATCCAGAATCAATTTTTCATATTCGCTATCGGCTTCAAAAAAGGAAAAATTTCGAAGTATTTCAATTTTTCCGATTTCGATGTCTCGTTTGTTTGTTACTTCATTGATCAAACCGATCAAATTGGGAACTTTTATTTTTTGTTTTTGACCGATTCCTATATAGAATCTTGTAAATCCCCGTACATTTCCATTTCGGCTGCTTCTCTCTTCCCTACCCGATTCGCTTACATTTAAATCCTTTGCATTTTTATAATAATCCAAAAAGGTGTTGAACTCCATCGACACAAATCGTTTTAATAATTCGTCACGATCCATCCATTCCAACTTTTTGGAAATCGTATCCATATATGGTTCAATCTGATGTTCATCGACCTCGATTTTTTCAATTTTATCGATGGTGGTAAACAAACGTCTTTCTACGATTTCTTGACCGTTAGGAACTTGTTTGCGCTCTATTTTTTTATGGATTAATTTTTCTAAATCTTTGATACGACGACCTTCACGAGAATGTGCAATGATGATGGAAATCCCTTTGTTTCCGGCACGACCGGTACGACCACTTCGGTGGACATAAACTTCCGGATCATCCGGTAAATTATAATTGATCACATGCGTCAATTCGGTTACATCGATTCCGCGGGCTGCTACATCTGTCGCTACCAATAGTTGTAATTGTTTACGACGAAATTTATCCATCACGGAGTCACGCTGTGCCTGAGATAAATCCCCATGCAAAGCATCGGCATTGTAACCATCTTGTATCAATGCATCAGCCACATCTTTTGCTTCACGGCGTGTACGACAGAAAACGATTCCGTAAATATCGGGATTGATATCAGCAATTCTTTTGAGCGCCAAATAGCGGTCATTGGCGCGCACCATGAAATATTGGTGTTCCACATCGTTAGAGGCTTCATTGGTTCTTCCGATCGAGATTTCCACCGGTTTGTGCATGTATTCGGAAGCTATTCTCCGTACTTCTTTCGGCATGGTTGCAGAAAAAAGCAAGGTTTGTTTTTCTTTTGGTGTTTCTTCCAAAATCGTGTCGATGTCTTCCCGAAATCCCATATTCAGCATTTCGTCTGCTTCGTCCAAAACAACCCAATTGATGTGGTTGATTTTCAAAGCACCACGTCTCATTAAATCCATTGTACGTCCAGGCGTTCCCACTACGATTTGCGGATTTTTTTTCAATCCGTTAATTTGTTTCAAAGCATCGGCTCCACCATAAACCGGTTGGATCAACACATTGCCCAAATGTTTGGAATAAGTGCCTAAATCTTTGGTGATCTGCAAACAAAGTTCGCGTGTAGGACATAAAATGATAGCTTGAACAGTACGGCTTTCTACACTTAATTGTTCCAAAATGGGCAAACCAAATGCTGCTGTTTTTCCTGTACCTGTTTGGGCCAATGCGATTAAATCTTGTTCAGATTGTAAAATTTGAGGAATCGCTTGTTCCTGGATCGGAGTTGGATTGATAAATCCTAGTTCGTCAATTGCCTGAAGGAGAGATTCGTTCAGACCTAATTCGTGAAATGTAATCATTTAAAATTTTTAAGCCGGTTATCGGTCATTTACCCTCGCACCGGAGATTTAATAAAATCGAATGCGAAAGATGAAATTCAACGGCTACGCAGCCCAAAAACCCAAAATGAATCCTTTACATTCGTGTCTTCCACCCGGAAAACGGCTGCAAATGTACGATAATTATTTGAATTTCAAATAAATCCTTTGTTACTCTGATTTTTTCTTCAGATTTGAATACGAATTGATTATGCTTTGTTGTTAAAATCGATGAATCCGTTTTCTATGGATTTGATTTTTCGTGTCAATTCAAAAACCCCTATTCCTTCTCTGGTTCCATTGTTATTGGAATTGCCTTCGATGGTACGGATATAACCTCCATTTACGGAAGTAATGATTCCGGTGTGCCCCATTCCGCCTCCATAATTTCGGATAAATACAAATCCGGGTTTGATGAGCGAAGGATTATTTACCGCATCTTTGGTTTTGATTTTTTTACAGTCGGTTTTGTTCCATTGGTATAAAACGCCGGCGGTTCTAACCATCGGGTTGGATTTGCCTAAATTTTTGGAAGCTTCATTGAAAACCCAATACACAAAGGCCATACACCAGGCATAGTTTCCTCTATCCGCATCCAATCCGGCCGCTTTCAGGTAAGCATCTACCTCTGTTCCGCGGTTACTGTTCCGCGGATTTTCTCTCACATGTAATTGAGAATAAGCTACTTTTAATACTTCTTTAAAATGAGCGTTGCTGGCTTCTTCTGTAACCGGAACACTTCCGTCTAAAAAGAGAACTTCCCATGTAATGGCTCCCACCACACCATCCACTACCAACGGAATTCCATTAATATCGGTGTTTCGGGATTGAAAAAGTTTGACAGCTTTAAAGGTTTGATTGCCAAAATCACCATCTACTTCGATGGGACCACAATGCAATTTATTGAGTTGTCGTTGAACAGCTTCTACGATGGATTTATCGCCTTCGCCTTTTTTAATTAATCGTTTTGGATAATTCATGGCATTGAGTTTAGAGATTACTAATTTACAAATTATCCAAATCCTAAATTATTTATTATTAAGGATTTATTCTGTTTTTTATACGGGGTTTTTCTGTGCGTATTTTCTGAATTACAGGAAGAATTTAGAAATCATGGTTCGTTTTGAATGGGATTGGAATAAAAATTTTTGGTCGGAAAATAGCGCAGAGAACCAATGTGAAATAACCGATTAGAATTAGATACATGAAATTTGGGAGGGTTTTAAAAAACTCCTTAACATTCAGTATAATTTTCTCTTGGGACAACTTTCCTTCTTGATAGTAAAAACCACAATAAATAGGTGTTATTTCTTTCAAAGAATAATCAATTTCATCATGTATAACATAAAACCCATCGTTTTCTATGTCTGTTGCATAAACATCTTGTTCAGTCAACAACATCAAATTGTTGAGTTTAACAAAATCGCCATAGGTATTTTCATCTGACAACTGAAATATAATTCCTGTTTTATCAATGTTCTTCTTTTGAAGTTCTTTTATTAAGTTAAAATATTGATTTTCAGCTTCTTTTGAGAAATTAGTAGAGACTTGAATTGTATCATAATCATACCCCACCCTGTAATTATATTGAGGATAATTTTCAAAGTAATTTTTTTCAGGAAAAATAACACCCATGAACCTGAAATCGTTTTCTTTTAAATAATTAGAAGCATAAAACAAAAAAACAAACGGAATGACCAATAAACTGAACATTCCGGGAACATATAAAAGTTTTTTATGTTTTTTGATTTTCATCATTTTGTAATTTGCTCACATTAAATAATATACTAAGCAATGCTTCAATCTGAAAATTTTAAAATTTTCATTTGTAAATTTAGATTTCACAAAAAATCACAAAACCTCTCGTATTTTATATTTCTGACCGTTAAATTCTACTTCATCACCGGCTTTTGAATGGATGAGTGCAGCATAAATCGGCGCTTCCGTGTTCAGACCAATGTACTTTTTCCCTTCATGATCAAAGATCGTGGCCGAAATGCCAATGAAGAAATTCAAAGAGTCGGTCAGCACCAAAGCACCGGGTTCCACTTTTGATTTCGGGCTGAAATCGAGATTGATAAAACTGTCCAATTCCATTTTAAGTCGGTTGATTCTGATTTCCAAATTTCTGGCCGAATCACGGCTTTGATCTTGCTGCGAATAATCTTCCGGGTCGAGTGTCGATTCTTCATCCAAATCCGCAGCTGCAGCATGGGTATTGAACATTTCTTTCAGACCGTTAATTCCCATTTTTTCTATTTCTATGATTCTGTTTTTAATTTCTTCTTTCAATGACATACTGTAAATTTTGATTAAAAATAAAGAATATTCTTCTAATTTTATAACCAAAAGGTAAAACCATTCAACATGAAAAGACTCTTCATTTTAGCATTTCTAATTTTATCTGTCTCCGTATTTTCTCAACAAACAGAAATTGACTCGCCGAAACCCAACAAATGGCGTTTTGGAGGTGGTTTGGGTTTAGGATTTGGAAGCAATGGCTATTTTGGATTTGCCATATCCCCTTTTGTTGGTTACGAAATCATTCCCCAACTGGAAGGCGGGCTTTCGGTGGGATATCAATATTCCAAATGGAGTGATTCCAAACAAAATCTTTTCAATGCAGGGCCATATTTCAATTATTATCCGATTCCTTCCCTGTTTACGCGACTGCATTATGAATACTATACCGGCACAAATGAAATCGAATATGAATTTGAGTCAGATCCTTTCAAATATAATTTTAACGAATCTGCACTCTGGCTGGGAGGCGGTTACCGAACCACAGGAAAAGTACAGTTATATGCCGGGTTGATGTACAATGTTTTATACGATAAAGGTTCCAGTTTATTCTCGACTGGATTACGACCTATTTTGGGTGTAAGTGTTGGTTTTTAAAATTATCATGGCTGAATAATTAGAATTTCAAATAGAAAATAAATTCATAACTAATTGTTTTATAATTAATTAAAAATTATTTACAATTTTAACTAAAGTAAATTTGGAATTTTCCAAATTTTGATTCTAAATTTGCAACCGAGAAGTTCATACAAAAATTGTCTTATCAAGAAAAGCTGAGGGAAATGGCCCTGTGAAGCTTTAGCAACCTGTCTTTTGACAAGGTGCTACATCCATCCGCCGCATGGCAGAAAGATAAGTGAAGTAAAGTTTAGATTATAATTACACAATATAACGGACTCTTCTGACTTATCAGGAGAGTCTTTTTTTTGGACTTTCCTGAAGCTGCTCTTGATTAGATTTTTTATAAACAAGTAACTAAAAAACACAAATATCATGAGCAGAATTACAGACATCATTCATTCCGTACCCGTTGACGAATTAACAGGATCCATTTCCGTTCCGGTTTACCAAACTTCCACTTTCGTGCAGCAAGCGCCGGGTGTACACAAAGGCTATGATTACGCCAGAAGCAATAATCCCACAAGAAAAGCACTGGAGAACATCGTTGCAAAATTAGAAGGAGGCGATGATGCCTTTGCCTTTGCGACCGGTCTGGCAGCCATAGATGCCGTTGCCAAGCTACTTTCCACCGGAGATGAAATCATTGCGGTGGACGATATTTATGGTGGTGCTTATCGGTTGTTCACCCATATTTATGAAAAATTGGGGATTAAAATCCATTATGTAGATACGACCGATGCCGAAAATATTTTGGAATTCATCAATGAAAAGACCAAATTGATTTGGATCGAATCCC
>JBEBVY010000035.1:0-20899 GCA_040392505.1 Moheibacter lacus
CTTCCATCACTACGAAATCTAACGTTTGTTCGGATGAATTATTGTTAATATCCCAAGCTTTGAATACAATTTGGTGGTTACCAAGTTCCAGATTATTTAGCCGGTACATCACCTGTCCCTTTTGATAGTCCAAAACCTGCGGATTGGTACAAGGGTTATTATCGCCTCCTTCATAATATTCATTCAAAACATAAGTTCCTTCTACATTTTGATCCAGGATGCCTGTTATGTCATGACCAATGGCTATTCCGCTTGTATTGATCCCGGTGCTGTCCACCAAACATGCAAGCAGATATGGATTTCGATTGGTGATACCTCCGTCCACAAAATTCAAATTGTTCATATAAAGTCCTATGGTCGGGCCGTCATCATCGTTTAATCCGTCCGGATTTTGGTCGCCGACTTTTATGTTTTTAGTCGTTACGCCGTCGATTACATTGTTGTGCGCATACACCATGAATTTACCGTCACCTATTTCGTAGTTGATGTCTTTTGGAATGTAGAATTGGAATTTAAATTGACCGTAATTCACATTGGTTCCTCCTTTGAATATGGAATTGATTTGTTCCTGATAATTCATGACTTGAGGCGTGACATCTGATCCCCAACCGTTATTATTTAAAGTGGATTTGTTGATCGGTTTGTCAAAAAGGACGCCGTTTGCTTTTCCGTTAAATGAATTATCCCGCATGGTTCCGTTTTCATCCAGCACTTCTCCTTCTATTTCTACAAAATCCATGGCTCGCAAAACACCATCAAAGGTATCTGCATCCTCACCGTTAATTTTGGTAATGCGGATTTGTCGAGGCGGTCGCGCTATGCTCATCATAGGATCACCCAACAAATTAACACTTAAATTATAACCCGAATTGTCCATGATTTTTGCATTCATCAATGCCTCTCCGAGTGACTGATATTGATTTCCCTGAACTTCCAGAAGTTGTTCAATGACATTCTCATTAAAAACACCTCCGTAATAAGTCCCTACCGGACGACTGGTCGTTAACATTGCAGAAGCTCCTCCTTGTGGTGCTTTGAACATATAAACACCGGCAGACGGCAAATAATTTAAATCCCAAACGGTAAATTCACAGGTAATGGTCATAACCACCGGTAAACGGGAGTACAGACCTGAAAAGTTGGAGAAATTGTTGATTTCTTCATAAGTAATAACCCTTTCCTGCGACCAGCTTCTCGGCCCTCCATGCCCAAAATAAACGATCAAAGCCGTACCCAGATTAAAGGCATTGGCAATAATTTGATTGACCTGCGGATATCTTTGTCCGGCTGAAGTGTTTTCTTGTACAAAAGAATCCAAATAGCCTTTTCTCAATGTGGCATAACTGATATTATCTTCAATAAAACTTGCCGAACTGTCTTCTATATTTTTATGGAAGGGAACGCTGCCCGATAGGTCATCATCCACCACCAATAAAAATTTGGTTTTCCATTCACCAAATGAACTTCCCTGACCCGGTAATTTTTCATAATAAGCAAGTGTTTTATCCACCATTAATTTTGCTTCGTCAATCGTATGTGCCGGCATACGGCCAATGGCAATATCCATTTCATCTGAATTGTCCGTAACATATTCCACCGGTTGTTGGAGATTGTTCAGGATTTTATCCGTATCATCCAACATCGCAAAAAAATCATCCGTTACAAACGAATCATTTAAATTGGCAGAAATAAAACTAATGTATGCGGGGACGTAATTGGTGTTATCCACGACTCTGTCCTTATAGTCAAAAGAAGCTCCTCCCATCATCAAGGCATATCTCAAAGGGTTTCCGTTGTCCCTTAAATGTTTAAAAAAATCGCGAATGGCTGAGATATCCGGTCCGCCGGAAGAAAAATCATTATAAATCTGATCTGTTGTTACGACGATTGCTTTTATCCCATCGTTCATGATCCTGAAATTGGCCAAACGAGAGGCTTCACTTAAAAAATTGGGATGGGTGACGATGACGTATTCAATATCATTATAAGAACGCAGATTTTGATTGGCTATCTGTCCTACATATTCAATTTCGGTAAAAGCTGCCGATTCATTAAAGGCTATAAATTCGTTTAAAAAATAAGGACTATCTGATTGATATTTAAAAATTCCCCCTGAACTTACCAGATTTCTGGCCGTGGTATGGTCTGAAATATTCCAAACTTTCGGGGCTCCGGAAACGGCAAAACCATAGATATTTCCATCATTTAGGTTTTCCAATTGGCGAAAGCTCATTTGAGAGCCGTTAAAATTCAAATTGGCTCGGTATCGGATTTCCAGATAATCCAAAAATACAAAGGATGCAGGATTTGCACTATTATTGGCCGTTACGGTAAAATTAAATGTATTTCCTGTTGTGCTGATGACTTGGTTAGTCGTTCTGGAAACAAAATCACCGGGAGAAAAACTTTGACCGCCGGCCGCTGCCCCATTGACCGAAACATTAAAACTCACACCATCTGCATTTTTCCCTATCATTCGGCATAATGCATAAACAGTTCCTGAAGCGGTTCCACCACCTTTTAAAGTAAAACTAAGACTGGGCTCCACGTTAAACGACTCGCCTACCCATTGTTTTCCCGCTTGGTTTACGCTTAAAGAATCTTTTTCGTAGAATTGGTATTCATCGTATTGAGAAAAGGTTTGAACCGGATTCCCATCTATGGTTTGATCCTGAACTCTTTTTCCCTCATTTCCACCAAATGTGATAAAATAATAAGCATAATCAGAATGCTGGTTGAATTTATGACGCAAATCTTCCAATGTCGAGTCCGATAATCTGTACCAGTCATGCGGACCCTGTGCATAAAACAAGATGAAATCGCCATTGTCAAAACTTCCGTCGTCCTGACCGCTAAACTGGATGGCGTTTTCCTGGAGAGCACCATACCGAAAATCGCCCGGGTTTTCGTTCAATTGTTTTCCGCCGTTACCATATATTTTCAAGGTTCTGGGGTTAAAGTTGGTTGGAATTCCATTGGCATCAAAAAAAGATTTATCCAATCTGAAAACCCCGGATTTATTTACCCTGATTTTATACCAATTCCCGCTACTCAAAACGCTGGTAGTAGCAGGATCATAAATATCATCTGTACCCAAATCCGGATTGATGCCGGCTTGGGAAACAATTTGAAATGAGGTTACTTTTTTTATCTGATTATTTTCCTTTATAAATGGGATCATACTCACAGACACAAAAAAGCGGTTTCCGGCTTGGCTGACTTTTGCCTTGTATTCAAGTTGATCCGGGATTTTATCTATATTCAAATTGCCTCGTTCACCGGCTGAAAGATTTTCAAACTGAATATTTTGAAGACTGATGTTTTTTAATCCATTGGTCGGTTCCGAATAGCTGAATCTCGGGATGTTTTCCCGTACGGTGTACCCTTTATTGGAAAAAAAAGGAAGACGGCTTATGTTATCCGGCCCCTTTTCATGTTCCTTTACACCTTGCCAATCTATACTTACGGTTTGGGCAGTAAGATTCAATAGAGATAGAAACAAAAGAAAAAGCAAATATTTTTTCATGATGTCTAAACGATATTTTGACAAATATATTCTATCTCACAATAAAAAAAGATTAAGCTCGTTAAAGATAGGCAGAGTAAACTTGTTGAATTCGCAAGAATTTGTTTTCTTTGCAAATCGTTTTTCGAAAAATTAATTGAAACAACACATATTATCATATGAATAAGGGTAGAATTTTAGCAATTCTTTTAGTAGCTATTTCGGTTACGGTAGTCAGTTGTACAGGTCATGGAGGTGGCCGCAAAAAAGGTGGGGGAACAAAAAAGTTCACCAGTACAACCGGATGGAAACCCAATGACCAGAAAGGTTGGTTTTTCAATGGGAAGAAAAAACCAAAAGAAAAAGCTTGGCCGGGAATGGTGTTTATAGAAGGTGGTTCTTTTACCATGGGATTGGTTAAGGACGACGTTATGCGGGATTGGAACAATACGCCAAAACGTATGCAGGTGCGTTCTTTCTACATCGGCGAAACGGAAATCACCAACTATCAGTACAGAGAGTATCTGACCTGGTTAAAAGTTGTTTTCCCTCCGGAAGAAGAACAGTACAAACACATTTACGAGGGTTCTGTCCCTGACACTCAAGTGTTCAACAACAAATTGTCAAAAAATGATTTTGACAACGAAACTTATTTGTTCTCCACACAGTTCAGTTATTATCCGGTAGTAGGAGTTACCTGGTTACAAGCCAGCAACTATTGTGATTGGTTAACAGACAGAGCAAACGAAAAAGCTTTGATGGACAAAGGGATTTTAAGTAAAGATTATTATTCAAACGAAGAATATAACTACGGTTCCAAATATTTTGATGCGGAATCTTATAAAAATAGTGACAGTAACGTAAAAGAAGCAATTGATACGGCGAGATTGGCCAAACAAAACATGATCAAATCTACCAATCAACGTATCCAAAAAGCCAATCGTTCTACTGCTTCGCTTGATGTAACTCCGTTCAGACTTCCAACTGAAACAGAATGGGAATATGCAGCACTTGCATTGCCTGCTGACAGAGAGTACAATGAATATGAAGGAAAACCGGTTATTCAAAATGAATTAAGAGGTGAAAAAGGCCGCAACCGCGGACAATACATGGCTAACTTCAAAGTAGGACGTGGTGACTATTCCGGTATCGGTGGTTATGGAAATGATGGATCAGCCATCACCAGTGACGTAAAAAAATTCCAGTCCAATGAATTTGGAGTATATGGAATGTATGGAAACGTAGCTGAGTGGACTGCGGACGTTTACCGTCCCATCATAGATGAAGAAGCAAATGACTTCAATTATTTCCGTGGAAATGTTTATGAAACGACCATCGACAATGAAAACGGAGGATTTGAAAAATTTGAGGATGATATCGAATATGATACATTGAACAACGGTAAATTGGCTTACAAATCATTACCGGGTAAATACAAAAAACAAATAGAAGAAGACAACATCAACTACCGTGACGGTGACCGTATGTCCTCTTTAAATCCAAGAGTAGAAGATGATTACTATGACGAAGGGTTTGCAAACACAACAACGGACTCATTAGGAAACATCATCGAAGTTCCGAGTACAGATTCCGCTTCCGGTGATTCATCTGTGTTAGCTTTGATGGGCGGCGGAAAACCAGGAAGTTCTACAGGAGAAATGTACAATGCCCCGCAACGTAGATTTTACGTAGATGAAAAAGGAAGAGTAATCCTGGAAAAAGATAATACCCAGAGAACATCCAAAATCAGTGATGAAGTTCGCGTTGTGAAGGGTGGTTCTTGGAAAGATCCAATTTATTGGCTGGATGCGGGACAAAGAAGATTCTTACATCAGGCAGAAGCAACAAGTTGGATTGGATTCCGCGTTGCACAAGATTATCAAGGTAATTTTGAATCAAAACGATCCAAATCAGGAACAAAATAATTCTTTAGAATTCCTATAAAATCTTATCCCAATCTGAAACTCCAGATTGGGATTTTTTATACATTTACTCCTATGAACATTGAAAACCTTTATGCGCTGTATTTGCGTTCTCAGAACGTATCTACCGATACCCGTAACATCTCGATTAAATCCATTTTTTTTGCCCTTAAAGGAGATAATTTTAATGGAAATCAATTTGCCGAAACCGCCATAAAGTCGGGAGCACTTTTTGCCATTGTGGATGAACAAGAATTTGCTGACGAAGACCAGGACATCTATTACGTAGAAGATACATTGAACGCTTTACAGAAATTGGCACAATTTCATCGGGAAAAATTAAACATCCCCATCATCGCCCTGACAGGGAGTAACGGAAAGACAACCACCAAAGAATTAATCACCGCCGTTTTGAGCAAACGGTATAATGTCGCTTCTACCGTTGGAAATCTCAACAACCACATAGGCGTTCCGCTGACTTTGCTTTCCATCCATCCCAACCATGAGATTGCCGTGATAGAAATGGGAGCCAACCATCAAATGGAAATTGATTTTTTAAGCCAAATCGCACAACCGGATTTTGGGTACATCACCAATTTCGGAAAAGCTCATTTAGAAGGATTTAAAGGCGAAGAAGGCATAATCAAAGGAAAATCGGAACTCTATGCTTATTTGCGAAAAAATGATAAAACCGTTTTTGTGAATTCTGATGACCAGAAACAAGTCGAGTTGACCGAAGGTATGCGTAAAATTACATTTGGAACAAATCCAAAAGCAGATTATCCTTTTACCTATTCCAAAACTTTAAATGGATTTTGTCCTGAAATCATCTACGAATCCAGTCATTTTTCCAGTCAATTGGCCGGCGAATACAACCAAAGCAATTTAGCGGCAGCCATTGCCATCGGTTTGAAATTTGAAGTTCCGATTGAAGACATCAAAGCAGCGATAGAAGAATATTTGCCGGACAACAACCGCTCCCAAATCATCACCCGGACGGAACAAAAAATCATAATGGACGCTTATAATGCCAACCCCAGCAGTATGCAGGCCGCGCTAGAGAATTTCAGCAAAATAGAAGGTGAAAAAGCCGTCATCCTCGGCGATATGTTTGAACTGGGAGACGCTTCTGAAAAGGAACATAAGATGATTGCCAATTTAGCACAGGAACTGGGTTTCCAATCGATTTATCTCATTGGAAAATTTTTTCATCAAATTCACGTTTCAAATAAGAACGTTCAATCCTTCATGAGCCGGGAGGAAGCGGAAAATTATTTTAAACAAAATCCGGTAATGGAAAACCTCTTACTCATAAAGGGGTCAAGAGGCATGGCGCTGGAAAAATTATTGGAAGTTTTTCCAAAATAAATTAATTTTCTTAATTTTATAAATTACACAAAAAGAGCAACATAAAATGAAAAAATTACCAGAATTACTATGCCTGCTTTTAATTGTTTTCTCATTTTCTTTTCTAAATCCCGATTATTTGGAATGGTCAACGGAAAGAGAATTGACATTTGCGGATTTTAAAGCCAAAGTTCCAAAAAATGCTTCTGCCGGAACAGCTGTCAGTTTATCCACGGTCTTCTCCTATGAAACCCAACAAACAAAAGGTGAAGTCCCTAAAATTACCATCCTTAACCTCATTGACCGGAATGCTTCTTGGATCAAAGTAAAAAAACCGGAAATCCTGGCCATACAACAAATCAAATTTGACTATGCCGAACTCTATGCGCGCAAAATCAGAAAAGAAATGGCCGCTATGAATAAAAAAGGAATCAAAGACAAACAAAAATATTTGGATTTAATCGCAAAAATTGCCCAAACTTCTGAAAAAAGACAAAGGCAAAATAACATCTTATTGGAAGACCAACCGCATCTTATCAAAATCATGAAAAAAGATATAAGCGATTCGCTGAATCTTTACAAAGAGTATAAAAAATAAAAAAAGCGGCATTTAGCCGCTTTTACTTTATATCCAATTGGATTAAAAATCATCTATATCTATTTCTGAATCTATTTCCAAATCATCAAATGTAGATTCGTTGTCCTCATCCTCTTCCATGATTTCATCTTCTTCCAAATTCAATATTTCCAAATTTCTTTTGGGCGCTTTAAGTGGCATTGCACCGTATCTGTAAACCGTCAAAGGATAATTTAAAACTGCTTTTTTATCCTCTATGGAAACGACTTCTACAGAAAAAGTCCACATATCAAAATAATCATACACAAAAATCATTCGGGAACCCACTTCCGGCATCACTTCATAAATATGGAAATCGGCCATGGTTTCGTCTTCATTGGATTCATCCATATTTTCCAATGGAATTTCCTTACCCTGACTCCAGGCCTCATCTGAAACATAAAAAGAAGCCAACTCCTCACCTTGTAAGCTAAACGCACTCATTATCCCTTTGTATAGCGTAAACAAGGTCTGTTTGTCCCTAATTTCTATATCTCTGAAAACATCATCTTTTGTGTCGAGAATCACACGAATTTTATAAATCACTGTTCTATTATTTTGGATTCAAATATAATTTTTTTCCCAATTCCATCATATAATTTAACGCAGATTCGTAATTATTTTCAATTTCTCCGTCCAAAATGGCTTCTTTAATGGCATTTTTTATCAATCCAACTTCTTTACAAGGCTGAATTCCAAATGTTTCCATTATTTCCTCTCCCGAGACAGGCGGTTGAAAATTTCTTACTCTATCACGTTCTTCTACTTCTTTTATTTTTTGTTCCACTATTGAGAAGTTTGCCTTAAATCGCTTTTGTTTCTTCTCGTTTTTAGTCGTAATGTCTGCCTTACAAAGCGTTATCAAATCCTCAAAATCTTCTCCGGCTTCAAATAATAACCTCCTGAGAGCTGAATCCGTCACATTTTGATCAATCAGCGAAATCGGCCGTGAACTCAATAAAACTATTTTCTGGACATATTTCATCGGGTCGCCCAACGGCAATTTTAATCTTTTGAACAATTTGGAAACCATTTTTGCACCTACAAATTCGTGCGAATGAAACGTCCATCCTATTTTTTTATCGTAACGCTTGGTAGGCGCTTTTCCTATGTCATGCAACAGAGCCGCCCATCTCAACCAAACATTGTCAGTATGAGGAGAAATATTATCCACTACTTCCAGCGTATGGTAAAAATTATCTTTGTGTGTCTGGCCTTCTATTTCTTCGATTCCTTTTAACGCCACCAATTCCGGCAAGATATATTGCATCAATCCCGCATCATCGAGTAATTTCAATCCTATGGAAGGTTTTTGCGTCATCATGATTTTTTGAAATTCGTCCATCACTCTTTCTTTGGACACAATTTCAATTCGCGCAGCATTTTTTACTATGGACTGAAAGGATTTTTCTTCAATTTCAAATTCCAATTGTGCCGCAAACCGTATGGCGCGCATCATCCGCAAAGGATCGTCAGAATACGTAACATCTGGCAAAAGCGGCGTGCGGATGATTTTCTTTTCCAAATCTCCCACTCCGTCAAATGGATCCATCAATTCACCATAATTATTTTCATTCAACGAAATAGCCAAAGCGTTGATGGTAAAATCTCGGCGTTTCTGGTCGTCTTCCAGCGTCCCATCCTCCACAAAAGGTTTTCGACTATCCTGCGAATAGCTCTCACGGCGAGCGCCGACAAATTCCAGCTCGGTGCCCTCCCATTTGAAATTGGCGGTTCCAAATCGTTTGAAAACCGTCAGTTTCGAAGCGTTTTTTAATTTCGAATGGACATTTTCCGCCAATTCAATTCCGCTTCCGACCGTCACAAAATCGATGTCCTTTTTCTGGTCTCTTCCCAGCAGAAAATCACGAACAAATCCTCCTACGACATAAGTTTCCAAATCCAATTCTTTTGAAGATTGGCGGATAACATCAAAAATTTTATGGGAAAGTGCTTTTTCCGGATTCATTTTGCAAAGGTAAAATATAGCTTGTCCTACCCAAATTTTTTTCTACATAACATCTCCTTGTTTCATTTGCTCATAGAACTATCGCTCCTGTCTTTCGTACAATAATAATTTATTTTGAGCAGTCAGCACCAATTCGTAGTCTTTTTCTAATTCCTGATCCAGTCTGTTTTGCAGTTCGTCCTCCAAATACCAGACTTTTTTTTCTGTCAGAATAAATCGGGGATTTTGTTTGAGAACAAGTTCCAGTTTTTCCATGCTGGTCGTCCCCTCTTCTTTCATGAAAGGAAATAAATAGGTTTTGTTGATATTGCTGGGATGCGTAGTGGCTTTTGACAAAGGTTTTTTATCAATTAACCAATAAATAAGGTGATAATTGGTGATATAAACTTTGTCATCCCGATTTAATTCTCCTTTCAGATAATCGGAAATTTCCTCGATTGCCAGATTTTCCCGTTCCTTTTCTTTCCAATCTTCCGAATAAAATTTAAAAGCCATGATGAAAATTAAACCCATTGTAAAAGCAGCATAAATCCGAAAAATCAATTGGGACGAATATTTTTTTTCTTTCATATACAGACTCAGTCCATAAACAGCAATTAAGGATAAAAATGGATAAATCTGAATCAGATAATGAAGAAATATATTACCGCTTTTCAGAAAAGAAATTTCAATTCCGGCTACACAAAGAAGTAAAATCATCCATTCATTTGTCCACTGAATCGAAATCTTTTTCACCTTCATCAAATAATAAAAACCAAGGGATAAAATGCCCAACATCGACAATAAAATCAGATGATTTTTAATCGAAATCGAATTGGCTGCTTCCTGATTATTGCCATAATGAAAGGTAGCCAGGATAACCGTTTCCCACCAGGTTTCGCCGTATCCTTTCAGATAATACATCAAAAAAGACAGAAAAAACGACAAGATGAAACCGCAGGTAAACAAAAGATTGTTTTTTAGATTTCCTACGAAATGAAAAGGTCTGAAAATGAAATAAATCCCCAATAAAAGCGGCACGAAAGCAATGTTAAGTCGCACCAAACAACTCATTCCCAATAAAAATCCGCCTACAAAAAACCAAAGTATCTGTCTGGGAGCCAGCATCAAAACATAAATGGCCGGCATCAAAAATAAAACGGCAATGTGCTCTGACATAACGGATTGGGAAGAGCCATAAACGGAAGCAGAAAAAACAAATAAAATCCCGGCATAAAATCCCATTTGCCGGTCCATCATCTTTTTCCCGATTAAATAAACAAAAAAAGCCGAAACAGAAATTGCAATGACGCCCATCAAACGAATCATCAAAATGCTTTTCCCGAAAAGCGATATCACAGCACCAAAAAAAGCAAAAAGCATGGGTTGTTTCATGTCCCATAATTCTGTGTAAGGCAAAGAACCTTCGCGCCAGGCATTGCCCACCAAAATGAAACTGCTTTCGTCCCAGTTTAAAACATAGGTGTCAAAATAGGGAAAGCGGAAAAGAATGGCGAAAAAAACCAATCCCAAAAAATAAATACAATCTTTATTTACCGATTTCAAATTTTTGATTTCTTAAAATATTGGATCCGAAAAAGCATCATCTCAACTATTCCCTGATTATTTTCACTCTTCCGTCTACCGATAAACGGATGATGGAAGAGCCTGAAAATTTCGGAACGAAAGTCTCACATTCGGGAAAAATATAATCAACTCCTTCTTTGATTTCTTTCGAAATTTCAGCAAAAGAATGGGGTGTCGGTTCACCTGAAACGTTGGCAGAAGTGGAAACCAAAGGCGAATTTAGTCTGGAAATCAATTTCTTACAAAACAAATCATCGGTCAAACGAATGGCAATCGTATTGTCTTCCGCAATGAGCTCCCGAGGTAGATTTCGAGGATTTTCATAAATAATCGTAACCGGTTTTTCCGACAAATCCATGATGTCCCAAGCCAATTCTGGAACGTCCACGATTTTTTGTAAACGAGCCGCATTTTCCACCAAAATAATCAGGGATTTGGAGTCCGGACGGTTTTTTATTTGAAAAATCTTCCGGATCATTTCCACATTCTGCGCATCACAACCGATCCCAAACGTAGTGTCGGTGGGATAGAGAAATGTCCTATTTTTTAAATTATCCAATTCTTTCAAAACTTTAGGTGTTTAGAATTCTTTTTACCCAGGATTGGAGGGTATATTTCTCATAAATTTCTTCCGGAACTTTCACATAATCCGTTTGGAAAAACTCTTCCGGAATGGCTATTTCATCTCCTTCTGCCACCCAAATATTTCGGGGATCATAAAAATCCATTTTCTTTATTTCCGGGTTGTTTGTAATCAGTTTTTTTTCATTTCCAAGCGCTTCAAACGGCCTGAAACTTAAGCCTGATTGATCAGACCGACTGATATCCAACAGGATTTTGGCTTTTTGAACCTGCGGCATGATTTCTTTTTGGTCAATTCGTTTGGAATGGATGTAAAAATTTTCCAGTTCTTTTAATTTGCTGTTGACCAATTGGAAGTCATAAGAAATCCCATGTTGATTAAAATACACTGCAAATTTTTTCAAAGTTTCAAGACGATGATCCAGCGAGCTGATGTTGTACACCAAATATTCGTAAGTTTTACTTCTGTAATTTTCAGTCGGAATATAATTGGTCAAAAAATGAAAACCTTCTTTTCCACAATCGGCCGGATCATACGAATAAATTTTATCAAAAAACGGCGTGATGTTTCTCTGTCTGGGCATTTTCCCCAAACCATCAAAAAGAAAAGCGATGTATTCGCCGGAAATAGATTTCAGAAAACGATGGCTTTTATCCAAAAGGTATTGGCCATGGATGATAATCGTTTTATCGAACTTTTGGTCTTTAAAATTCTTTTTGAGAAAACCGTGGCGGAATTCCTTTTTTTCATTGACACCTGCTATTTTTTTTGCGCCAGAAAGCAAATGTTGGAATTTCGAAGCATAAACAAATTCAAAAGGAGGTTTGTCATAGTTCAAATAGGTAACTTCATGACCCTGCTGTTTCATTTCTTCCACCGCATAATCCAGATAACCAAACAAATAACTCGATATGAACAATACTTTCATCCTGAATAAATTATGATTGATAACAGTCCAAATATTCTTTAGCTGCTTTCTCCCAACTAAAATAATTGGCTCTTTCTTTTAAATTTTTAACCCGATTTTCCTTGTCCTGATCAAATTCTTCCAATTTATCAAACAGAAACTCTTTCATATAGTCGGGCTCAAAATTTTCCCAATAAAATGCCGCTTCTCCGCCGACTTCCGGAAGCGAAGCAAAAGTGGACAAAAAAACGGGCTTCCCAAACCGCATGGCTTCTATGGGAGGAAGACCAAATCCTTCGCCGATGGAAGGAAAAACAAAGGCCCTGGAATTTTGCATAAAATATTGTTTTCCTATCTCCGAAACTCTTTCGGTCAAAAACACACGGTCTTCCAGATTTAATTCCTTGATCAAAGCCCGAATGGTATCCCCATAGGATTTTTGGGTATTTCCCGAAATAATCAAACGATGGTCAGGAATCAATTGCATCATGCGAACCAAGGATGCATAATTCTTCTTTGCAAGGAAATCCCCGATCGAATAAAAATAAGGCAGATCCACCGGCACTTCCGGCTGATATTTTGAAACATCCAGCATTTCGGTTATCGGATTTCCATTGTAAATGATTCTTTCTTCTATATGTCCGGGAACCTGAAAATATTGATGGGTCTGGGTTCTGGCATATTCGGAAATATAGGTAATCATGTCCGCCTTTTTCAGTTTCTTTTTAAATCTCTCATGCCTTCCACTGTTTGCTTTTACATGAATATCTTCCACAAAATTCACATCATGAACCGTCAAAATATATTTTTTTGGCTTCGAAATGGGTTCAATCCTGATGTTTTGATTCATGCAATGCCAGACATCATATTTGCCCATTACACCCCACCAATCCTGTCTTTGCAAAGGAGTGTACCGATTATATTTAAACCGGTCTCCAAATTCATTTTTTAATTTTCCGGGATGTTTTAAATTCAATGTCAACTCCAGATCGTCGGGATTCAGTTTTGCAAAAGCTTTGATCAGTTCATAGTTGAAAATGCCAAAACCGGAAGCGAGATTTTTAATATTGTGAGATTCCAAAAAAACGGATTTCATGTGCGATTCACGTTAATTATCCAAATATAAGTTGTACAGACTGAAATAGTATCATTATTTTTGCGCAAATCTTTTAAATGATTTTTGAGGTAGACCCCGAATTTAAACCGATTGAAAATGAAATTCTTTCTGCTTTTCAAAGTTTTGAGAGCTCAGGAAGCGATTTCATAATCGGCGAAAGGAATAAAATCAAAATTTTTGAAATCGGTGGGCATAAAATAAATATCAAATCCTTTAAAATCCCTAACAAACTCAATCAGTTCGTTTACAAATATTTCCGCAAATCAAAGGCCAGACGCTCGTTTGAGTTTGCTACCGTCTTATTGGAAAAAGGAATCGGGACTCCGGTGCCGGTTGCATTTATGGAGAATTTCAACGGATTGGGATTGCAAAAAAGTTTTTACGCCAGCTTTCATCAGGACTACGATTTGACGTTCAGGGAACTCGTAGAAATAAAAGATTTTCCAGATGAAGAATTGATTTTAAGACAATTTACGCGATTTTGTTTCAAAATGCATGAAGTCGGAATCGAGTTCAAAGACCATTCGCCCGGCAATACGTTGATTAAAAAAACATCTGAAAATCACTACGAATTTTATTTAGTGGATCTGAACCGGATGAATTTCCATGATTCAATGAACATGGAACTTCGCATGAAAAACCTTTCCCGTCTTACGCCCAAAAAGGAAATGGTCCAAATCATGGCGAACGAATATGCTGAAATTTCGGGTGAAAATCCTGATAAATTATTTAATCTGCTTTGGGGTTTCACAGAAGATTTCCAAAGGAGATACCATCGAAAATTAAGAACAAAACAAAAACTCAAATCTTATCTAAAATAACTAAAATGAAATTCCTACCATTTTTGAACCTATTATTTTTAGCCATCATCAGTTCGGCTCAAATCAATCCCAAAACCAAATGGGGCGATGTTTCACAAGCAGAAATTGACTACAAAACGGTTTCATATGAAACCGACGCAGGTGCCGTCATTCTGTTTGAGGAAGGAAAAACGCTGATTGGAGGCGTGACGGAAACTAAAATTTACAAACGAATAAAAATTCTCAACGAAAGAGGAATCGAAGCCGCCAATCAGGAGTTGATTTATTACAGCGAAAACAAAAAAGAAGCCATTCAAAATATCAAAGCTCAAACGCTAAATGTTGAAAACGGACAAGTAAAATCCTATCCGGTCGATAAAAATTCCATTTTTGATGTGAATTTAAACGAAGCTTACAGCGCTAAAAAATTTACGTTTCCCAACGTAAAAGTGGGCTCTATTTTGGAATTTGAGTATGATTTTTATGACAATGATGTATATCTGATTGATATTTGGAGATTTCAGCATGAAATCCCGACTTTGTTTAGCCAATATAGTTTGACAAACGAAACTTATCGCGAATATACCCTGTTGATGGTGGGTGAAAAAACGGTCAAATATTCAAAAAACAACAACCCAAAAGAAATCAGCAAATGGTCATTGTTAAACCTACCGAGTTATACCTCCATTCCTTATTTGTACAATCCGGCCGATATGGCAGAAGGAATCATTTTACAGTTAAAAGGTTATTATACAGACTCCAAAACCGCTTTTAACGAAATTGTTTTTAAAGATGCCATTTCCAGTTGGGGAGACCTGGTAAAAGAATTAAAAAATAATTATAACGGATTTACCAATGCGGCTTTGGGGAAAGAAATTGCAAGTAGCATAGCAAACGGAAAAAACGAAAGAGAAACTTTGCAAAATGTCCATGATTATTTCAAACAAAACTATCGATGGAATAAGTTTTATTCTGTCTATCCGCGCAATACCAATCGTGAAGTTCAAAACGGAAAAACCGGATATTCCGCCGATCTGAATCTTTTATTGAATTCTATTTTAAACGGAAAAGGATTTAAAACCGAATTGGTAGCTATAAGTACCCGTGATCATGGAAAACTCATCATCAATTATCCTTATTTGGGACAGTTTAACAGCCTTATAAATATGGTAACGCTGTCAGATGGATCTACGGTTTTTATGGATGCTGCCAATTTAAATTCCGGTCTGGGATTTATGCCGCTTTATGATTACAACCATTACGGATTGATATTGGATGGAAAAGGCGAAAGCTTTGCCAATGTAGCCCAACAAGTTTCAGAATTCAATTCAAATCAGATTTATAACTTCAAAGACAATAAGTATCTGATGTCAAGATCCGATAAATTCAATGGTTATTTTCTGGAACAATCAAAAATCCAATTGCCCAAAGGACAAGCAGAATATTCGGCGGTGGGAAATGCACTCGATTTGTTGATGAACGAAACAAAAAAAGACACAAAATCTGAAGGCGACACGCAGATGGAACGTCGTTTATATGAATCAAATCCCATAGGCAGTGGATTTATCACGATTAACAATCCGCTGAAAGAGGTGGTTTCCTATTTCAAATTACCGGAAGAAAGCCGTGAAAGACCTTTGGAGTTTAATTTTCCTTTTTATTATAAAACAGATGTGGTCATTCCGATTCCGGATGGCTATTCGGCTCAAATACCAGCTGACTTTGGAGCCTTGGTGGAAATTTCTTCCGGTGAAATGAAATATTTCCAAACAGCTGAATTGAAAGACGACAAAGTCATTCTGCACGTTGAATTTTTATTGACAAAATCTGCTTTCAGCTATAAATACAAAGAGATTAAGACCTTCTTTGAAAAAGCCAATCAAGCAGTGAATAAATCCATTTTATTGAAAAAATAGTGAAATTCTTTCTTCCTCTTTTTTTCCTAGGCATTTTATGTCTGGGACAACTTAATCCTAAAACCAAATGGGGCGATGTTTCCCAAGCAGAAATCAATTACAATTCCGTTCCCTTTGAAGAAAACGCCGATGCCGTCATTCTATATGAAAAGGGAGACATGACGATCGCCCGTCTGGATAATCAGAAAATTGTTTACAGAAGAATAAAAATTCTAAACGATCAGGGAAAAAGGTTTGCCAATCAAGAATTTCTCTACCATGACATCTATGAGTTTGATGAAATTCGTTACATAAAAGCACAATCCATCAATCTGGTCGATGGAAAACTGGTTAAAACGCCGGTAAAAAACAGCGAAATCTATGATACCGGAATCGGCGGTACTTTAAGATCCAAACGTTTTGCCATTCCCAATGTAAAAGTGGGGACGATTATAGAAATAGAATATACCACCTTCAGTAGAAATAACTATTATCTGGCGCCTTGGGAATTTCAACATGAAATCCCTACGTTGTTCAGCTCATTTGACATCAACATACAATCTGCAAGAGAATATATGCCCATTTGTAGTGGAGAAAAAATAGTCAAATTTGCCAGAGAAAATGAAAAAATCAAAGACCATAGAAATAACTGGACGATTCGCGATGTGCCGAGTATCAATAAGATTGATTTCGTTTATAACCAAAGAGATGCGGCGGAAAAAATCATATTTCAACTGAAAGGTTATACCAATATTAATTATGATTATGTCAATGAAATGACCAATTGGACAGATTTGACCAAATTAATCATTGAAAAGAATTCAAAAAACATTGATCAAGAAGTCATTAAACGCAGTGCAATTAATATTTCGCCGGGTTTGAACGATTATGACCAAATCGAAAAAGTATTGAAATATGTAGAAAAAAACTATTTGTGGGATGACTCCTACGCAGCACATTCTACCCAAAGTTTCCGTGAATTGGAAAAAAATAAAGAAGGAAGTTCGGCTGACCTGAATTTGTTTTTAAATCAACTATTATTAAAAAAAGGCATTAAATCAGAATTGGTTTTAATCAGTTTACGAGATAACGGACGCGTCAAAAGAATTTTTCCTTTTGCCAATCAGTTTAGCACCTTCATTAATCTCATTACGCTCCAAAATGGAGAAACCTTTTTTATAGACGCGATTCATCTTCCCGAAAAAGATTATAAATATATCCCTTTGGACAATTTTAATCAATACGGATTATTGCTGAACAAATCCAAAGAAGTATTCATAGAAATGAATCCTCCTCTTTCCGAATTTCAATCCGTTCAAAACTATGCGTTTCGCGATGGAAAATATGTGTTGAGCCGAAGTGAAAAACGAAACGGATATTTCAAGAAAAAATCATTGGAGAATCAAGACGAAGCTGAAAAATACAAGCCGCAAACGGAGGCTCTTGATATTCTGACAACGGAGAAAAAAAGGGATTTTAAAGAGTCTGACGAAGAAAATTTCGAATTGGAGAGAATCATGTCTGAATCTTCTGCTCTGGGAAACACAAATTTCATCAGCGTTGAAAATCCTTTAAAAAATCTGATGTCCGGATTTTCTTTAAGCGAAACCAATCGTGAACGTGCTTTGGAATTTAATTTTCCTTTTTATTATAAAACCGATGTGGTAATCGAAATTCCGGATGGATTTAAAGTGGAAATTCCACAGAATTTTAATGTTCACAATCAAACACCGGCAAAAGATCTCGTCTATTTTCAAAGTGCAGAAATCAAAGACGGAAAATTATTGATGCACATCGAATTCTATCTCGGAAAAGCTGTTTACGACCAGAATTATGCCCAAATCAAAGCATTTTTTGACAAAACAAATCTGGATGTCAACAAAGATTTATTGTTGAAGAAAAACTAAACATCCGAAACCATCAGATTGCAACCGCGAACGTCGGAATGGTCAAATCGCCCCAATATTTCAAACGAATTATCGGGGTAAATTTTCCCCAAATCATCGGTCGCAATAAAGCTGCAGGAATTCAGATTGGCCAAATCGATCACATTGATTCCTCCGGTTTTTCCTTCTGCTAAAAAAGTCAAAGGATCTTCCGTATCCCGAATCAGGATTTTCATCCAACTCGGCGTTACAAATCGGGAATTCCCTTTGGAATAAGCCTGTGAAAGCAATTCCGTCATACCATATTCAGAATGGATTTCATCTACACCAAACCCTTTTTTCAGGATTTTATGGAGTTCTTCCCGCGTGATTTCTTCCTTTCGACCCTTCATTCCGCCGGTTTCCATGACGATGGTATTTTTCAGTTCCATTTGATAATTCTCCACGAAATCCAGGAGTGCAAAGGAAACGCCAATCAAAATCGCCTTTTTTTCCTTCTCTTCATTTCGGATTAAATCTTTGAATAATTCTTCATGATTGAACAAATAAAATCCTCCACTACCCGTCTTTTCAATCCAGAATTCTACCATATCAATCAGCGAAGAACCTTCCCGCTCCAAATAAGAAGGCAGCAATGCAAACACCGTATAATCGTCAAAATTCCCATAAAAATGACGAAAACTATGCCTCAAACTTTCTCTATAAAAACTCAAATCCGTTACCAAATGTTTGCTGGTGAGACTTCTGGTCGTTCCGGAACTGCTGAAAATCTTTTCAGCTTTCCCCGTTCCCGAAATCACTTCATGGGATTTAAAAAATCTGATGGGCAAAAAAGGAATTTTTTCAACCGAATTAATTTCTGCAGGATTCAGACCTAAAAATTGGATGAATTTTTTATAAACCCAATTCTCATCAGACTGAAAACGAAACACATTCAACGCTATTTCATTGAATTCATCCTGATTTTGAATCGAAAAAATGGTCTCTTTGGAAATCATTCAGCAAAAGTAATTCAAAAAGAATTGAGAGATGAGACATGAGCGGTTAGATTTTAGGGAATTCTTGCGTCTTGCGTCTAAAGAAATCACTTCCCCAAAGCTTTATTGGCCTGATACAGATGATCGCCGATCAATTCGTAGTTCTGAATCAGATCGGTATAATAAAGTGCGCTTCGCGCCGATAATTTATCGGATTCAATCGCTTTTAACAAAGCATCTTCTGCCTGTTCAAATTTTTTATCGATCGATTTTTCAATCTGTTTGGCTTCCATCAAATCCACTTTTCCGTTTGTTTCATTTAGATTTTGAACCAGAGTCGTGGTCGCCATAGACAGCGAATCCTGCAATTCCAAAAGCAATTCCCTCAGTTTGGGTGTAATAAAACTATTGCTTTTTCTTCTTTCCTTATGAATGCTTGCAATTTTTATGGCCAGATCACCAATGTTCTCCAAATGATGGCAAATTTCAATCAACCGATGGATGTTCAGCGCCACTTCACCCGACATTTCAAAATGATAAATGGAATTCAGATAGTTCAAAATACTTTTCTCCAAATCATCACTTTCTTTCTCTAAGGTAAAAATCCGGTTCTTAAGTTCCTTGAGTTTTTCATCGTCACTTTCCGAAATCATCCGTCCTAAATTATTGATAATCTGACGTGTAATTCCGGCGAATTTCACAATTTCTCGGTTGGCTTCATACACATACATTTTGGCGGTCGGCCCAAATGGTCTTCCGATTAATTTCAATGCCGATTGATCATTGGATTTATTCAGATATTTTTTCTCAGCCCAATCTGCTATCGAATTGACAAACGGCAAAATCAGCAAAGCCGAAACCACATTGAAAAAAGTATGAAATGAAACCAGAAGAATTTCACCATCACTTGAAATTATAGTTTTCAATAAATCAAGAATGATCGGAACCAAAAAGAAAAACAGCGCAACGCCCGCCAGATTAAAAAAGAAATGAAACCATGCCGTGATTTTGGAAGCTCTGTTTCCCACTGTGGACGCGAGCAAAGCCGCCGAAGTCGTCCCGATATTGGCACCCATCACCATCATAGCTGCATGTTCCAGATTCATTCCTTTGGAAACCAGAACCGCCGCCAAAAGCGTAAAAGCACTGGACGAATGAAATAAAAAAGTAACAATAATTCCGATCAGAATGAAGGTTAACGAAGAAGTATAGGAACTGCTTGCACCATATTCCATGATGTATTCCTGAAAAAGGGGATGTTTTGAAAGATCAGGAAAAAAGGTGTTGAGAAAATAAAATCCGAGGAAAATCAAGGCCAATCCAATGGAAAATTCGGCCCATTCTTTTGCTCTCTGGTTTCTGAAAAAGAAAAATGTGATCGCAATGGCGATGATGGGCAACGCAAAAGATTCTATATGCCAAACCATTCCCAGACCAATAATGAACCAAAGTTTGATGACCGTACCCACGTTTGCGCCCACGATGATGGAAAATGCCCGGCGTAAGTTCAAAAGTCCGGCATTTACAAAGCTCAGCGTAAGGATGCTTACGATTGAAGAAGATTGTAATGCACCGGTGAAAATGGTTCCCGCCAAAACACCCGAATAAGGATTTTGGGTCATCCGATTGAGGAATTGCTGCAATTGTCCACCGGCCGAACGCTGCATGGCTTCGCTCATCACTTTCATCCCGTAAAGGAAAAGCGATACAGAGCCCAGCACATTCAAAATCAGCAGAAAACTTTGCATACCTCAGTTTAAGAATGCAAAATTACTTCGTTCAATGTAAATTGATTGTTAAGGATTTGAG
>JBEBVY010000036.1:0-20788 GCA_040392505.1 Moheibacter lacus
TGTACAATACGACAGCCGTTCCGGCGGATTATGATCCCGATAAGAATTTGTACAGGAAAATAGAGGTGGATGGTGTGGAGGTATTTGAATATTCAGAAGACCCAAACGAGGAATTGTATCAGGTAACATTCACATACACAGGCAATAACAATGGGAATTATGTGCAATCCGATATCGAAATCAATGGGAAAATTTTTCAATATGTGGCACCCATCAATGGAGTTCTGCAAGGAAATTATGAGCCGATTCGCCAATTGGTTCCACCGAAACGTTTACAGGTTTATACATTGAATTCTACTTATAAATTGAAAAAAGGAATTTTGGGAATTGATTTGGGGATGAGCAATGAAGATTTGAATTTGTTTTCGGATAGAGATGACGGTGAAAATATTGGTTTCGCAGGGAGAATTTATGGAAATCAGAATTTCGAATTCAAAGACTGGAAATTACAGCCACAAGTAGAATTCTCCTATATTCAGAAAAATTTCAGTTCGATTCAGAGGTTACGTTCGGTTGAATTTACACGTGATTTTAATTTGCAAAATGAACTTTCTGAAGCCAACCAAACTTATTTAAGGCTTGGATTGATGACGAGTTATCAGGATTCACTTCAATTGAAATATAATTTGCATTATCTGCAAAACGAAGGGCAATACAATGGTGTCAAAAACGATTTGAAATTGAATTATCAGTCTGAAAAGAATTTCGCAGAAGCCGATTTTTCACTCCTCCATGCTGAAAATCAAAACATTTTAAATCCGGATCTGGATGTGGACAATTCTCAATTTTTGCGTTATCGGGCTTTGGCCAAACGGAAAATGTGGAAATCGGTTTGGGTAGGCGCGCAATACGGCGGCGAATCAAACGAAATAGAAGACCATCTGAATGCGACGGAAGGAAATAATTTGTCGAATTTGTCTTTCCGTTGGGATGAAATTCAGGGAATGGCAGGAATAGGTGACACGGCCAAAATCTATGCGCAATTGACGTATTATAACCGACGAGATGATTCCGTAAGGCTTGGTGTGATGGAACGCCTGACGAAATCCAACGGTTTGATTTTACAATCCAAATTAATCAGCAAACAAAATCAGCGTTTGGAAATGACAGCGCATTACAGATCGGTCAATTATGTTTTGGAAGATACCGCAAGAGAGGATTATGTGACGGGAAACATCCGATGGTACCGCAGTTTTTTCAGAGGCGGAATGGTGGTCAATGCTTTTTATGAATTGGGAAGCGGTGTAGAGCCGCAACGTGAATTTGAATATGTCAAAGTGAACGATGGTACCGGAATTTACAAATGGACGGATTATAACGGCGACGGAATCGAACAACTCGACGAATTTGAAGTGGCTGAATATCAGGATCAAGCCAATTATATCCGGGTTTATACCAATACGGTAAAATATGTGAAAACCAATAAAAATAATTTTAATTTCTCCCTCCGGTTGAAACCCAAAGAATTGTTGAATTCGGAAAATAAATTCCTTGGCAGATGGATGGTTCAAAGTTCGTTGCAGTCGAGTAATTCATTGTTAAAAGAAGGAAAAACCCTGGAATGGAATCCTTTTGTGAGTTCCGATAATCTTTTGAGCAAATCTCAAAGTTTGCGGAGCAGTTTGAATTTCAATCAGGGCGGTCAATACAAATGGTCGTCGGCCTACACTTATTCGGAACAGAAATCCCAAAGCTATATCTTTACCGGAGCGGAATCCCGTGATTCGAAAAGCCATTTGCTGAATGCTAAATATGAACCTTGGGACAATTTCTTTTTTCTGGCAGAAGGCGAAAATGTCCGGACGCAAAGCAAATCGGATGTATTTGAAAGCCGTCGGTTCGTCATAGAATCTTGGCGGTTGAAACCACAATTTTCATATCAAATACAAAGTAAATTTAGCGCAGCAATCAATTATACTTACCAAAATAAAACCAATAGAACGGGATTGGAAAAACTGAATCAATCCAATTTGGGAACAGAAATCCAATGGAATGACGGGTCCAAATCATCCCTGCTGGCAACCTTTAATTATATCAAAAATGATTTCGCCGGAAATGCCCAATCTGTAGTCGGCAACCAAATGATGGAAGGTTTAAAACCGGGAAATAATTTCGTCTGGCAACTGATGGTGCAGCGGCAATTGAATTCGTATTTGAGCGTCAACATCAGTTATGATGGCCGTAAAACGGAAGAAAATAAAACCATTCATACCGGAAGTGTACAGATTCAGGCGAGGTTTTGATGTTTTTTAGTAAGATTGAGTTAAAAATTCCGGAGGAATAGAGAGTTTTTCATTTTACTATATGGTATTCAAAACTTGAAACAGTAAGATTCCAGAGTTTTAGCGTTTGGATTGCTGTCAAATTTCCTTTTTCCTCACTTATTATCAGTTTGTCCGTAAAGGATTTTATATAATGACTCCAATAATTGCCTTTTGCATCGTTTAGCAAAAAATAAAAACCTGCTTCGCCAAACTTTTTTCCGGAAGAGTCTAAAATAAGCTCGTCGTTCATTCCAACTGTCGGTTTCAGTATGACCGTCGCATTTCCTTTTGGCAACGGAAATAGGGCTTTGACACAAATTGTCCCATTTGGAAGTGAGCAAGTAGAGTAAATTCCCGAGTAAATAACTTTTCCGGTTGATTCAAATTTTCTTAACCAAACCCTGTATTTTACTTCTCCCGTTTTATGGCTTAATTCTATGATTTCACTTGTCAAGTTTTCATGTTCTTGTATATTTCTGGTTGGAATATTCAATTGATTAATCCGTTGGCTAAATAATCTGTTCAGGATATAACCAAATATCTTAAAAAACGGGTTCCATTTCACAGTAAATCCTAACTTGAAATCAGAGGTTTTTTCATAAAAGTCGATTACTTTTTTTGAAAGTCTGTTTAAATCATTTTCCGAGAGATCAAGCATTGAAATCGAATTCAACAAACCTTTTGAATCTTTATTTCTGATGATTATAAGGCCTTCTTTTTCAGCTAATTGATAAATAAAGTCCTCTCCAATCCCATTTAATTCCCCAAAGGGACCGACCAACCAAGGATAGTCCGAAGGATTAATTTTTCTTCCCAAGAGTATGACCCATTGTTGCGTAAACCAATCTTGAAATTTTTGCATGGTAAATGCTAAATTCATGATCGTTCAGTTTTTATGGGATATAATGATGTTCATTTTTCCACTTGCCATATTCAGAAATAGGTTTGAAGCGTAGAGTTGTAAATTCGAAATGGAAATCTTTTCGATTACGCTCTTTCATTGCATTGATATGTCTTTTTGGCTGTGGCATTTTACTGTGACCAAAAACCATGTCTGTCATTTCTTTTTGTGTTTTCCAGATGGAAAAAGTGGAAATTACATTGGGATATCGAATAGATGCTAAAGACAGAGTAGTGCCGGTATTGTCCCGAACTTGTTTCTCTACGGGTCTTCCCCATCTTAGAAATCTCGGTATTTGAGCATATTTCATTCGGGCGATTGTAACGGCGACTACAGGTTTGTTTTCGTCCGATGTTTCTATGTTTGACTCGGGCAAATTAAATCCGGAAATATTGCCCCATTGTCGCAGAAATTCTAATCTTATATGCCAACCTTTTGCTAATTGTTTTCCTGTTTTATTTGATTGTAAGAATTCATCGATTTTGTCTTGGCTTTCCCATTGTGCAAAAACGACAATTTCTTTGTTAAAGAAGCGGGTTGCAGAAAAAACAGGGGATCCTAAAATCATTGCAGACATTGTTTCTGCATGAATCAACCCATTTATTTGGCTTGGTTTAATGGGGAAAAAAAGGACTTTGAGCGCAGAAGGTAAAGATAGTTTTACAAGATGATAAGAAAATATACCCATGTTTTAAGTCCTTCAATAATTTAGAATATAAATTACAAATAAAAAAGCCCTTTCAACCAACTGAAAGCCGAACCGCCTACTGTCAATCCTTCATATCACCTACATCATCAGGTGACTCATCGGCTTTTACAAACAATCTTACCATGCGCACGGCTTTATTGACATAAGCACTTCCTTCTTTTTCGTATTTGAATTTGGTTGCCAATCGGGTTTGTTCGCTACCAAGTGCATTCAGAATGTCACCACGCGAATTCATGCGATCCACTAAATCGTAAAATATATCAAATCCAACCTGTTGGTATTCGTTAGGTGTCAAGCAATAAATATCGAGGAATTTCTCCAGCGTATTTCGTTCACCCGCACCATATACATTCACCAATCGGACTGTGCTGAAAACAAATCCTATATTTTTCAGCGCTGCGATGTTTTCGCTATTCTTATCGTCGTAAATATCATAGGCCGACACAAATTTCACTCCGTATGCTTGAAGGTTTTCGGCATCCATGGATCTTATTTTCTTCACATAAGCATTGCCCAATGTATTATTGTCCGAAACCAAAACGGTAATAATCGGTGTGAAATATTCTTTTTTCACGATGGTTCCATCGCTCAGTTTTTCATCCACCGTTTCCGATTTTTGTACCAAACCATTGGCGTCCTTGGTTATGAAAATATCCGCACCTGAAATTTTCTTTTTCAAACTGGAAGAAACATAGTCTGCCAAAGTTTGGTGGCGGTCATCGGTTAAAATCTGGATTTGCTGGCCTTTATAATTGGCTTTTATTTCATCTATGATCGCATCTGCAATAGCTTCGTCCGAAGGCGTGGCAATGATGACATTTTCCAGTTCTTTCAGATCATCCGAATTACTTAAAGGTGAAACCAAAGCGATTCCCGATCCGCTCAACATGGTGGCCATGGATTTGAAATTGGAAGCAAAAAGCGGCCCAACCACCATATCAAATTGAGAGAAATCCGTACTTCCGATCATCGCTTCCAGTGACCCGGCCTGATTTTCCGAATCCAAAACTTTTAGATTGATTTGTTTTCCTTTGATGGCCAATGAATCCAAGGCCATTTTGGCTCCGATCAAAATGTCGGTCGAAATATTTTTTTCCTGTTCTTTTCCTGTCGCACCGTTCAGATGAAAAGGAAGAAGCAGGGCTATGTTGATTTGGTTGTCATCTGCTCTTTTGATTTTCCCCGGCGCTTTCACGATGTTGGCACCATCCTGCAAAGGAATTTTCAGTGTCATTCCGGTTTTTAATCCGTCTTTTAACTCGGGATTATGCTTCAAAAGATCAGCAAAACTCACTTTGTATAATTTGGTGATGGAATAAACCGTTTCACCTGCTTTGACTTTATGTTCGATGAATCCGTCCTGGATCACGGCATTTGTACTTCCTTTTTTCGGAATATTGATGTAGGAACCGACGATCAGACCATCGGTCTGAACCGCGGGATTGGCGATGTAAAATTCATCTTCACTGACGCCAAATTGTTTCGTAAGTGAAAATACGGTTTCTCCCCGTTGTACTTTATGCATGCCTTCCGGAACGATTTCTTCCTGTCCATTGTTCGATTTTTTCTTCGGAATCCGGATGATATCTCCTGCTTTTAAACCCTGCTCCAGTTGCGGATTCAGGCTTTTCAGCGCATCTTCAGAAATATCGTATTCACGGGTGAGCGAATAAAGCGTTTGTTTGGGTTTTACTTTATAATAAATAAAGTTTTCGTCTTCTTTTGGGATGATGACTTCACCGTTATCCGGAACAGGAGAATTGGTGTTGACTTCCGTGATCACCGGTTTGATGGAACCATCTGATTTTCCGGGAATCACCAATACATCGCCAATCTGTAAAGACCGCTCCGCTAAAAAGGGATTGGCCTTTTTCAGCGCATCTTGCGATACTTTATATTTTTTTGAAATGCCGTAAATGGTTTCTTTGGCTTCAACTGTATGTGTTTTTTCCTGTGCAAATATTACTACTGCCATCATCAAAAACAGAAATGCCCAAAACGCTTTGCTCATTTATTCAATTTTAAAAACAAAAATACAATTCTTTAGGTTAAGGTAAAGTTTTTATCGTAAAATGAAAGTCAATCGGTTGAATTTCACGGTCTATTTCCTTTACAAATTGAGTACCATAACCCAACCAGAATTCAGAAAAGTTTTCAATTCGTTCCTGTAAGCTCCCAAATGGGAAAAGTTCGGAGTAGAGCATTTCGATGCGTTGAACACGATCGGAATGTTTTATTTTTTCGGCTTTCATCAGCCTTTTTTTCATGTTTTCCAAACCTTTGAGTTGTTTGGTTTTTTGGGCATTGACCATTTTGGAAAAACTGATGTCCGTCTGCGAAACTTTAGCTTCCAATTCGGCAAACATCTGATTCAATTGTTTTTCATAGGCATCAAATTCAATTTCCGTATCGGAATTTTCCCGGATGTTTTTTTGGACCAATTCAAATAAAGGCAACATCAAATCTTCATAAGAAATCTTCAACTTTTCCAATTTCGATTTTTGTTTTTCATTCAGAAACAACAAAGAATTCCGCACGGAAAGAATGGGAAACAAAATATTTTGCGACTCAAAAAAAGATTTTAACTGAAGCCAATAGGCGATTTCACCACTTCCACCCACATAACAAATATTGGGCAAAATGGTTTCCTGATACAGCGGTCGCAGGATCACATTGGGACTGAATTTTTCAGGATGATTTTTTAATTCTGATTTTATTTCTTCTTCCGAAAACCGAAATTCCGTATTCAAAACAGAAAAATTCTTCTCTTCTTTCAGAATTCTTTCCCGGATGTTTCCATCTCCCATATAAAAAAGATTGATTTCCCGAGGATTGACCTGAATGGAATAATTTTCTTTTTCCAGCATTTCATTGGTTTTTCCCACGAATTCATGCGCTGAATTTTTAAATAGATCTTCCTCAAACGCAGGAATCATCAGTTGTTTGAGTTCTTTATCGTTCCCGTCAATCATCAGCAAACCCATTTCGCCAAAAAGTTGTTGAACGAGTTTTTGCGTTGCTTCAGTCAGAGTTGTAGCATCCAGATAAGATTTTGCAATCAGATTTTGCAATGATCGCGCATTTTGAGAATCGGGAAGTTGTCGGAAAAAAGAATCAAATAATTCCTCTAAACCCTTTAAATCCAAACGTCCGACAGCGCCTTTTGCTTCTTTGTGCCAAAGAAATTTTTGGTCTTTAAAATAGAAATGATTGATTTCCTCAAAATCATGGTCTTCCGTAGCCATCCAGAAAATCGGAATGAAATTCAGTTCCGGATGATTTTGGTTCATTTCCTCACAAGCTTTCAGGACTTCGCATATTTTGTAGAAAAAATAAAGCGGCCCTGTGAGTAAATTTAATTGATGTCCGGTTGTGATCGTGACCGAATTGGAAAGTTTAAATTTTTCAAGATTTTCGATTTGAGCGGAAGTCAAATCCAAACGGGACAATTGATTTTTTAAGGATTGATAAACGGTTTCCCTATGTGAATAGGTTGCCAATTTTTCTTTGGTTTGCAAAATCAGATTGGATTCTGAAGGAAATTGGCCATAAAAAGGAAGGACAGTTTCAGATTGCGTCAGATAATCCCGAATCAGAGATGAAAACTTTCCATATTGTTTGGCGTCCCAAGAAACCTTATTTGCTAATTCCAAAAAAACGGGTTTAAAATTGAAAACACAAATCTACAAATTCGTTTAGATAAATATGGCGTTTGTATATTTCTTTCATTCTGATTACATTAGTTTATTATTAACTTTAAAACAAAGAACATGGGATTAGGGTCATTTTTTAAAAATTTATTTGGGAATAGCGGAGAAAAAGCTTCTGAAATAAAACAAGACATCAAAGAAGCAAGTCAAAAAGCAGCGGCAGAAGCCAAAGAAGCCGCCTCCAGTATAAAAGAAAAAGCGGCGGAAGTTTGGGAAGAAACAAAAGAAGCGAGTAGTTCTGTCAAAGAAAAGGCAGAAGAAACCTGGGAAAATGTAAAAGAAAAGGCAGACGAAGTTTGGGAAGAAACAAAAGATGCGGCTGAAAATTTAAAGGACAAAGCAAAAGAAACTTTTGATGAAGCCAAAGAAGCCGGTTCAGGAGCAGCTGATGCTGCCGAAACCCAAGCCGATGAAGTGGCAGATAAGCTGAGTGAAAAAACCGATGAAGTGGTGGGAGCAGTTGAAGAAAAAGCGCAGGAAGTAAAAGAAAATGTTTCTGAAAATATGGCCAAGCTGGATGAAGAAGTGGATGAAGTCACCCAAAAAGCAAAAGACGACCTCAAAGATATAGAAGAAGATCTGAATGATTAATGATTTGATTTTCAATCGAATTCAACCCGCATTTTGCGGGTTTTTTTATTTTTTTCAAATGGGCTGTCACTTTTTTGAGATTTTTATCGTCTATACAAACAGAAGCCAATAATTTTGAAGATAATTTCCATCCATAGAAATCAAAAATTGGAAGTACTTGTACCCAAATTGAAAAAACAGGAACGTCTGGCACAAAAAGAATTGTTTGACCGGAATTCACGTAAGATGCTCAGCATTTGCAGAAGTTATGTTTCAGATTTGCAGCATGCGGAAGACTGTATGCTCAAAGGGTTTGTAAAGGTTTTTAAAAATATTGACTCCTATAAATCAGAAGGAAGTTTTGAAGGATGGATTCGCCGGATTATGGTCAACGAATGTCTGGATTTCATCAAACTCAATAAAAGGATGATGTACCTGGACGAACTGGAAATCAAAGAGGAGTCGGAAGATTTTGAAGAAGATATTTCGGATCTAAACGCACAGGAATTACTGGATCAATTACCCGAAAGTTACCGTACGGTTTTCAATCTTTTTGTTTTGGAAGACTTTTCGCACAAAGAAATCGCAGAAACGCTTTTCATAAGTGAAGCAACTTCCCGGACACAATTAGTAAGAGCGAAAAACAAATTGAAAGAATTGATTCTAAACCAAAAAAACATCGCAAATGAAAACTAAAAATGCCATAGAAAATCAAATCAAATCTCAATTGGAAAATCATGAAATTCCGGTTTCAGATGATGCTTGGGAGCGATTGAACGCGATGATGGAAGTAGATTCATCTGAGCAGAAATTAAAAAAACCTGCCAAAAAGCTTTGGATTCCGATTTCCATTGCCGCGTCGGTAGCTATCTTGATCGGATTTATTTTGGATGGGAATTATTTGAATTCCGAAGTTGCAACAGAGCAGAATACGGTTTCGGTTGAAAAGAAACAAATTGAAAAAGATGTTGAAAGACCGATCATGGATTCAAACGAATTAAAATTAGAAGAAAAAGGGGAATGGGTTGAAAATTCCAATTCGGAAAATCCATCGGAAAAAATCGAACCCATTTTAAAACCAAACCCGGAAAAGGTTTTGGTAAAAACAGAAGAGAAAAAACTGAATTCGGTTTCGGAAGAAACAAATCTTCAATCGACCGAAAAAAATAGACATGATGAACCGCAAATGGAAATGAAAACAGAAACGGTGATGGCGCTAAACACCGATTCGATTTCAAAACCAAAATCAAAAACCAATTATGTGGATCCTGAAATGCTTTTATATTCGATTGAGAATAACCAAGCAGTACAGGAGAAGAATACTGGATCGCGAGTGGTCATCATAGACTTTAATAAATAGTTAATATTCAGTAAATCAATAATTTAAAATAATTTTTTAAGATGAAAAAATATATCGTCTCAGGATTTTTGTGTCTTGTCGGAATGACAATGTATGCCCAAAAAATTAAAATCGATTTCAACGAAAAAGAGTCTGTTGATGAAAGGGTGAGTCCGATTGTCAAGGAAAAAGTAGAGAAATATGCAATCGAAATCCGCGAAATCGTTATTCAAGAAAAACTGGCGATGGAAGCCGAAGTGTCAAAAGTCGATGCAGATTTGGAAAATGGTAATATTTCTGATTCGCTTGCCGGAAATTTGAAAGCCGATATTGCACTTCGATTTTCGGAAAGAATCAATTCGGGCATAGAAAATTTAAAATTTGACTTGGACGAAGTAGTGAAACAACAAGTTCAGTATTCGATTATGAATACCGATGTGGAGAAGCTCAAAGAAGATCAGGCAGCCAAAATAGAGGAGTGGACGTACAAACCGCAGAATGAAATCACAGGTTATCTTGCCTACGGAATGATAACGCTGGGCGATGGTGAAAATCAAAAATTGAACGACCATTTGGCTTATTCCAGCGGAATTGACTTTGGATTTTTGTATCATCGGCAGTTTACTAAAACCAGTCCGTTTGTGTTTTTGACAGGCGCTTATTTGTCCTGGCGAACTATCAGATTTGATGATAATTATTTTGTAACCCGAGATTTGGAAGGTCATGTCGATTTGACTCAATATGAACATAATCTGGATAAAAGCAAGCTCAGAGCTACTTACATCATGATTCCGCTTGGGATTAAATTCAGCACCGCGGGATTACAGACCAAAAACGAAGAAAGTTACCGCGAACCGGAAAAAGGAATCGGTTTCACCGCCAATGTTTACGGAGGTTTCAGGATTTCAACCAATCATATTGTCGAGGGAGCAGATGTCGATTACCGCGACAAAAAAACCAACTATGAACTGAATGATTTCGCCTATGGCGGACAGTTCACCCTGAGCATTCACAACTGGAATTTCTTTGTACGTCAGGAATTCAGCCCTTATTTCAACAAGGGAACCTTTGACAACCGCAAAATGTTACAGTTCGGATTGAACCTTGGATTTTAACAGATTATCCTCCTATTTAATTATCAAATTGAAGACCTCAGAATAATGAATTCTGAGGTTTTTTTATCTTTAAAGTCTAATTTATTTCTTGATGATTTTTTTGGACTGATAACCTAAATCATAATGGAATAGCAGATAATAAACGCCCGGTTTTTCCTGAAAATCAAATTGATATGATTTTTTTCCTTTGGAATCGATGGTTTCGCGAAGCAATTTTTTAATCAACTTTCCGGTCTCGTCAAACAGGGTAATGACCATATGGTCGGAACGCGGATAATCGACCGAAATATGGAGGATATCTTCCACCGGATTGGGAGCAATGACGATGGCCATATCTTCCGGTCGTTGCGTTTCGATGTCGTTTACCGAAAGATTGTCGGTGTATTTATAAATACTTTGTCCTGAACAATACACCAAATTCTCATTGAAAACCTGAAAACGGTTCAGACTCCAGCCAAATCCTGTGTCATTCCAGGTCTGTCCACCATCGGTCGTTTCCAAAAATCCGCTGTTGTGTCCGCCCATCCAGCCGTGGTTTTCGGTAATGAAGCCAACACCTTGAATGACCGGATCGGGAACGTTTTTTGACGTCCAACTCTGTCCACCATTTGTCGATTTTAATAATTTTCCATCCAAGGGAGGAAAGGAATTGACAGAAGCAAAAAATAGGTTGGGGTTGGAGGGCAGAATTTGCAATTTCCAAACCTGTTCACCGGGAATTCCGGTGTTGTGCATTTCGGTCCAGCTTTGTCCGCCGTCAGTAGTTTTCAGAATCACACCTCCGTTACTGTCCCCGCCTGACGCAAATCCGGTTTGTTCGTTTATAAATAAAACTTCCACCAAAGAAGTGGCATAGGCACTCATATCGATTACATCCCAGGTTTGGCCGCTATCTGTAGATTTGATGATGAAGGCCGGCTCAAAATAGGCACCACAGCCATAAACGGTTGATTCACCCACGGTATCCAGCCCGCAAATTGCAGGAATTACTCCCTGTAAATCCCAGACGGTTTCCCAGGTTTGTCCACCGTCAGTTGTCCGATAAAAGGTTTCGGAAAGCGCGCCCAGAAATCCTATGTTTTCATTCAGGAATTCGATATTTCGTAGATATTCGCCATTGTTATAAGAGGTTTGTGTCCAGGATTCCCCACCATTGGTTGTTTTGTAAACAGCTGCTCCGGCACCATCTGCGGCCCATCCCAGGTTTTCGTTTAGAAAGAAGACATCATCGTAGCGGGCAGGAGATTCCGGAATGTCCAATTGTTCCCAATTTTGGGCATTTACTCCCAGCATAAAAGTGGATGCGAGAAAAAAAGTAAAGGTTTTCATATGTGCGTTTTAATTATCAGTCTGATAAGACTTTTACTCGTAAATATACACAAATCCACATAGAAAAATTAAGAGAGGTTCGTTCTGAAGAAATAATCTGTTTTCCCCCCAAATGAAGGTAAAGAGTGCTTTTATTTGAATTTCTTGATCATATCTTCCACAACTTCATACGCTGCCGGACAAATCAAGGTATTTTTCAAGGTAAGATGATTGATTTGGTAGAATTTTTTACGGTCGGTATGCGGATATTCCCGACAGGCTTTGGGACGGTGCTCATAAACCGAACAATAATTATCGGCACCCAAAAAGGGACATGGCACGGACTGTAAAACATAGTCATTGTCCTCATCAATCCTCAGGTACTTATCAATGAATTCCGAGGGTTTCATCCGAAATAAATTGGCCAAACGCTCGATGTCTTTCTGTGTAAAAAGCGGACCGGTCGTTTTGCAGCAATTGGCACAACTCAGGCAATCAATCCTTTCAAAAACCTCTTCATGGATTTCGAGCATTTTCCGGTCAAAATCTTTGGGCGGTTTCTGTTTGATTTTGTTCAGAAACTTTTTGTGTTCCGCCTGACGCTGTTTGGCTTTTTGGTAATATTCGTTGATCAAACTATCTCCCATTTTTCGATTTCTCCCTCGATTATGTCAAAAATTTTTGCAGAATCCCATTTTTCCAAATCTTTCAATTTATGGAATTGGCTCGTATCTCGGATTTCCAATTTTCGCAACAAATGCCGGAATTCATACGCCATTTGACCATCGTTTACGTTCATTTTCTGTGGCACAAATTTCCAATTGATTTTGGATCGATCAAATTTATATCCGCGCAGTTCGGCTTCTTCCCAGATTTCGGCTAAATATTGGTGGATTCCTTCTATGGGATTTTCCATTTCTTTGAACCGAATCAATTGCGGATGGTTTTTATAACCTTTGGTATTGCCTTCCAGTACATTTTTAGCCAAAAGCGTTTCCCGCCAAAGTGCAACCAAACCTTTGGCATCTAAATATTTCGGATGAAGTGACCAGAGACGCATATTATTCTAAATCTAAACTATTTAATGCTTTTTTCCGTCTTAAATCAATAATTATGATGTCCAAATTTTCTTCAAACCATTTTCCATTACCATCAATTAATTGATCGTATATTTTATTTTTCCTTTCAGATTTCGGATTATCACTTAAATCAATAATTCTAAACTGCAATAGTTTTTTATTTTGATAGTAAGCTCCCCATACTTGAACATAAACATTTGGATCGCCAGTTCTTTTCCTAACTGTGTTAATAGGAGCCCATTCATTTTCCATTTTTAAAAACAGGGTATCTCTTGTCGATTTTATTTCTCCATTTTGATGAAACCATTTGTAAAATTTATTCCAACTTTTAAATGATTTTCGTTCGATTTTATGAAGGAGATTGTAATATTGATTTCTTGTTGGTGTGAAAGTTTGAACTGAATCTGGCACAAAATTTTTGGAAATTTCTTCGGGAAAAATTATTATTTTAGAATTTCCAAAAGAATCGATTTTCACCAATTCGTGTGTTTGACTAAATAAATCTAAACTCAGAAATATAAGTAAGAAAACGAATGTTTTTTTCATTTTCAAATCTTCAAATTAACTCATTTTCAAATTAAAATCAATCTTTCTTCAATTCCTCAACAGATTTCACACCACGGATTTTACAGAATTCTGAAATCACGGTATGATGCGAAACGGTTTTATCTTTAAAGAAATTCACAAAATAGTTTCGTTCATCTTCGGTCGCTTCCAATTGATTTAAAATATTCATCAAGTGCATTTTCATGTGTCCTTGCTGAATTCCAGTTGTAACCAATGAACGCAAAGCCGCAAAATTCTGCGCCAGTCCGGCAACCGCAACGATTCCCATCAATTTCTCCGCATTCGGGCATCCCAAAACCTGCAAGGCCAGTTTTACCAACGGATGCAAAGAAGTCAATCCACCAACAGTTCCAAGCGAAATCGGTAAATCGAGCCAGAAGCGAAATACACCATCTTTTACTTCACAATGGGTCAAACTGCTGTATTTTCCGTTTCGGGAAGCATAGGTATGGGCACAAGCTTCTACTGCGCGGAAATCGTTTCCGGTAGCGATGACTACCGCATCTACCCCGTTCATGATGCCTTTGTTATGCGTAGTTGCACGATAGGGTTCTACTTCGGCAATCCGAACCGCGCGGGTAAATTTTTCGATGAATTCTTCCGAACTTACATTTCCTTCTGCCAATTCCTCCACCGGACAACTTACTTCTGCTCTCACAATGCAATCCGGCGTGAAATTCGATAAAATACACATCACGATTTGGAGAGAATCTTTTTCTTCAGAAGTAAAAATTCCGCTTTCGTAAACTTCTCTTTTTAAGGTTTGCGCAAATTGTTCCAAACAGGAATTGATAAAGTTGGCACCCATGGAATCCACGGTGTCAAATTCGGCATGAATCTGAAAATAATCTGCCATTTCCAAGGTTTTATCAACCAATTTCAGGTTCAAGATTCCACCGCCTCGCGCCTGCATGTTTTTGGTAATAGCTTCGGTATCTTTGAACAGTTTTGCTAAAACGGTTTCGATGAAAAATCGTTCCAGTTTTTCTTTGTCGCCACTAAACATAAAATGCACATGACCCAATTTGACTTTGGAGATGATTTTAGTTTTGAATCCGCCGCGGTCGATCCAGAATTTCGCGGCTTTGGAAGCTGCGGCGACGACCGAACTTTCTTCGATTGCCATCGGGACGCACATCAACTCTCCGTCAATCAAAAAGTTAGGTGCAAAACCAAAAGGCATATAGTAATTGGAAAGTGTGTTTTCCGAAAATTCGTCGTGCAGCCGTTGTAGCTCGGAATCGTCGTTCCAGTATTGTTTGAGTGTTTGGAGGGCTTTATCCGATCCGTCTAAATATTCATTGACCAACCATTCGATTTTTCCTTCTTTTGACATTTTGGAAAAACCTTCGACGGGTGTGTGATTCATGTTTTTGTTTTTAAGCACTACAAATTTAGGGATTAAGCCGATGAAAATCGGGAATTCTTTGCGCTAATTTTATGTTAAAAACAAAAGTCCAAATTTAGAATGGGCTTTTGTTTGGCTTCATTTTGAGGTAATTACTTGCGAGTGTAAGTTAGTTCCATGGTTTTAAATTCCTGTCCGCCCAATTCCATGAACATTTCCATCACATATTTGTCCTTGGAAATATATTGGGTGATTTCTTTGGTTTTCATTTCCTGTTTGGAAATGGGATCCACAGAGGTTCCGATGGAGGTCATCCTTTGGGTTTTTTCATCATATGTTCCTACGGTGTACATGATGCCGGTGCTCATGCTGTCTCGCCATGTGGATTTGAATTTTTTCTCGGTATTGTCAAATCCCATGACTCCTTTTCCATCAAATGGCATTCCCATGAAATCTCCTTTAAAAACATATTCCAAATATCTTCCGCCCATGGTCATCGTATTGACACAGCTTCCTTTTGAGAGCAAGGGTGGCTGGGAAGGATCCATCCAGATTTTGGTTTCTACGATCCAATCGCCGGCATAGGTTTCCATCCATTTGTGTTCAGCTCCGGGAGTCATAGCGGTTTCCCAAGCTTTCATTTCTTCCGGTGTTTGGGCATTTATAACGTTAAATCCCCAACTGAAAATTAAGAGTAAAACTAATTGTTTCATATAGTAAGAATTTGATTATTAAAGGTATAACAAAAAATCAGTAGTTTGAAAAATTTATTGATGATGGTTTTCTTGATTTCTATCAATTTTTTTTGGCTTTTTATTGTCAGTTTCAATTATTCGAATTTAATTTGTACTTGGAAATGCGAGAGTAGCTCAATTGGTAGTCCGCCGCAGGCGGATTCCAAGCTGAATGAATAAAATAATAAACGCGGGAGTAGCTCAATTGGTAGTCCGCCGCGGCGGATCCAAGCTGAATGTTGCGGGTTCCCCCGATGCTTCGGGGCCGTCTCCCGCTCATAAATCCTTTCTAATTGGAAGGATTTTTTTATTCACTAAAGAGTATTGAAGTTTTGGTGAAACAACTGTAAATTAATCCTTAATAGGCTAAATAACGCTCAATTGGTAGTCCGCCGCGGCGGATCCAAGCTGAATGTTGCGGGTTCCCCCGATGCTTCGGGGTCGTCTCCCGCTCAACAGGCTCGTGAGAATTCGCGGGCTTTTTTGTTTCAGAAAATTGATTGCCTGAAAATCCTACTTCAACACGAAAGGAATTCAATTTCATTTAAGCGAATTTGAATAAATTAGAGAAAATCTTCACCGGATTTTCAAAAAATCAGAGCCAAATTTGCAGCACAATTTTTCAGCTCAATTGGTAGTCCGCCGCGGCGGATCCAAGCTGAATGTTGCGGGTTCCCCCGATGCTTCGGGGCCGTCTCCCGCTCATAAATCCTTTCTATATTGGAAGGATTTTTTTTTATTCACTAAAGAGTATTGAAGTTTTGGTGAAACAACTGTGAATTGATCCTTAATAGGCTAAATAACGATCAATTGGTAGTCCGCCGCCGCGGATCCATGCTGAATGTTGTGGGTTCCCCCGATGCTTCGGGGCCGTCTCCCGCTCAAAACCACGAGAATTTGTGGTTTTTTTTTGTTTCAATTAGGGCTTGTTTAGGAAAAAAGAAAATTCAGTTCCTTCTTTGTAAGTGCTTTTGACATGAATTTTCTCACCGTGTGCCTCAAGGATGTGTTTCACGATGGAAAGTCCGAGCCCTGAGCCGCCATGTGTTCGACTTCGGCTTTTGTCGATGCGGTAGAACCGCTCGAAAATCCGTTCGAGATGTTCAGGTTTTATGCCGATTCCATTGTCTTTTACGATTGTTTTAATTTTGTTGCCGACTGTTTGGAAAGAAACCGTCACTTCTGCTTCGTCTTTGGCAGAATGGTTGACCGCATTCACTATGAGGTTGGTCATTACCTGTTCTATCCGCTCGATGTCGCCCACCACACGTATCGGCACGTCTATCTGGTTTTCGATTTTCAAGATGACCTTGTTGTTTTGGGCTTTGATTTCCAGTAAATCAAATATTTCTTTGGTCAATGCCAAAATATTAAATGGTCTTTGTTCCAATTTTAAATTTCCCGATTCCAACTCGGTAATCATATCCAAATCTTTGACTATGTAAGTGAGTCGTTCCACCGATTTGTTGATCCGGTTCAAATATTTGTCGCGGATATTTTCATCGTCTATTCCACCTTCAATCAGGGTTAAGAGATAACCCTGGATTGAAAATAACGGCGTTTTCAGTTCGTGTGAAACGTTGCCGAGAAATTCACGCCGATAGTTTTCACGTTCGGTCAGCAGGTCGATTTCTTTTGATTTTATATCGGTCAGCGAAGAAATTTGTTCGGAAAGTCCTTCAAAATCTTTGGCTGCATTTTGAGGATTCAGATCCGGAACCAAATCATAGAGTTGTGAAATATTTAATTTGGAAAAAGAATTGAAGGCGATGCCCAATAAAATAAAGAAAACCAAAAAAGGGATCACAAAAGTCATCAGGATTCCTTTCCATAAAAATTCGGAAATCCAAAAATCAAAAGTTTGATCTAAAAGAAGGGTTGTAGCCACCCAACTGAACATCCAAATCAAAACTGCCCCGATCAAAGCATATAAAAAGGAATTAAACCAACGGGTAGGTGCTGCCATTTTAAGCATTTAGTTTGTAGCCGACTCCTTTGATGGTGGAAAGACGGTCGTTTCCGAATTTTTCCCTCAGTTTGCGTACATGAACATCGATGGTTCTGCCGCCCACCACGACTTCATTTCCCCAAACTTTTTCCAGGATTTCATCGCGTTTAAATACGCGTTTTGGGTTGGAAGCAAGCAAGGCAATCAGTTCAAATTCTTTGCGCGGCAACATGTATTCTTCTCCGTTAAAAGTGACTTTATAGGTTTCACGGTCAATGATAAAATCATCCAGTTCGATGAATTGTTGTTGTTCCTCCGTAGATTTTAAACGCAAAAGGGCTTTGATTTTGCTCATCAGCACTTTGGGTTTAACCGGTTTTGTGATATAGTCATCTGCTCCGGCTTCGTAACCCGCCAATTGAGAAAATTCTTCCGTACGCGCTGTCAGAAAAACAATAAGTGTTTTCTTTAAGGAATCTATTTTCCGGATTTCGGCACAGGCTTCGATTCCGTCCATTTCGGGCATCATGATGTCCAATAAAATCAGATCGGGTTTTTCCACTTTTGCTTTTTTGATTCCTTCAGCACCATTTGAAGCGGTAAAAACTTCGTAGCCTTCTTTGATGAGGTTATAAGATAAAAATTCCAGGATGTCCGGTTCGTCATCGACTAAAAGGATCTTGATTTTTTTCATTATCTAAATATAAATGGTCTATAAATCCGGTGTGCAAAGTTAAGGTAAAATTGAGAGATAAATTCAGAAACCGTTTGTTTAACAAAGATTTAAAGTTAAGTTAACCGCATAACATTTAGTTAATCAAAATTTAAAATTCAAGAAAATGATTTCTTTTTAAAGCGGCTGTTCTTTGCAGAGAATTTTGAAGAGATAAAATGTACAAACTAATTTTTGCGTTTTTGCTGGTTTCAGGAAGCCTCCTGAAAGCACAATCGACCGGAGTGATTTATGGAACGGTTACCGATGAGTCCGGCATCGGGATAAGTACCGCAGATGTATTTATAGACGGTACCGTTTTTTCTGTTTTTACAAACGAAGACGGTAGCTATGAAATGGAGGTGGATCCCGGAACTTATGAAGTAATCATTACGGCAATCGGTTATGAGGAAGTCGCTCAGACGTTGACTGTAAATGATGGAGAAAGAGTAGAGTTTTCCACTTTGATTATAACTTCAGCAGATTCTACGACTCAATTAAGTGAAGTGGTGGTGGTAGGGGAATCCAGCAAAGAATCGGAAGCATCTTTATTAAACGCACAAAGGAAATCCGTTATCATCACGGAAAACATAGGCGTTCAGGAATTGGAGAGAAAAGGCGTTACAGACGTTTCATCCGCAGTCACAAAAGTGGCAGGAATTTCCAAACAGGAAGGAAGCAGTGTGGTTTACGTCCGGGGATTGGGCGACCGATACAATTCCACGACGATGAACGGATTGCCAATTCCATCCAATGATCCGGAATTTAAAAACATCGACTTAGCGATTTTTTCGACCGATATCCTATCGTATGTCGGAATAGATAAGGTTTACAGTGGAACTTTTTTTGGAGATTTTGCCGGCGGAAATGTAAACATCAATTCGAAAAAACATACCGGAAAAGGATTTTTATCTGTAGGAATGACTTCAAGAATCAATTCCAATGCGGTTTCCGATGAGAATTTTAAACTTCAAACCGGGATCAATTGGTTTGGGTTTGATCAAACCAAAAATCCTAATACCGTATCAGCATACGCTTTTGAAAATACTTTGAATCCGAAAAAATCAGGTTCACTTGGTTCCGGATTTTCTTTTTCGGCAGGAGAGAAATTCAATGTGGGAGAAATCGGGAAACTCAGCTTTTTTCTTACCGCCACGCATGACAACGAATATTTGAGCATAGAAGAAGGATATTTAAAATCGGGCGTGAATGCTCAGGGAACCGTTCAGGGGAAAGATTTTGAAAATTTTGAATCCTATCAATATAACACCAATTCGACCGGATATTTAAACCTTTCTTATCAATTGAACCGACGAAATAACCTGAGTTTCAATAGTTTGTTTGTCAATTCATCCAACCAAAAATTGGAAGAAGGAGAAGGATATATCCGGGACAATGCAAATGAAGGCGGATTACAACGCCGGGGAACTTATGTGAAAAATGCGCTTTGGGTCAACCAATTGCTGGGAGAGCATAAATTGGGAGAAAGAACAGAACTGAATTGGGCTTTGGGTTATAATCTGATCAACAGCGATATGCCGGACCGTTTCCAGAATATGATCGAATGGAAATCTGCTTTGAATCAATATGTAGTGGCCAATTCCTCAGCTTCGTTGAACCACCGATATTTTCAGGTTCTGGATGAAAACGAAGCCGTAGGAAATCTAAATTTGGCTTACAAATTTGCCAAAAGTGAAGCAGATGGATTTAAAGGAAAATTAATCGTCGGGTACAACGGTCGGATTAAAAACCGTGATTTTGAGGCAATGCAGTACAATATGTCGCCTAATCAGGCTTTCCAGTTCATCACCTTTGATAATCCGGACGGATTTTTTAATCAGTCGAACTTTGAATCGGATTTGTTTGATTTGACCACTTTTTCGGGAATGAGTGTGACGCCGCAGTTTTATTCGGGAGAACAATTCATTCATGGTGGTTATGCCAATTTAGAATATAAATTATCATCCAGATTGATTGCGGTTTTGGGTTTAAGAGCCGAAATGGTGAACCAAACTGTGGATTGGAACACTTCTTTGGATCCGGATGGAGACAGAAATGAATTGGAAGAATTTCAATTCCTGCCCAGTTTAAATTTAAAATACGAACTAAACAACCGTCAGAATTTACGTTTTGCAGCGAGTAAAACCTATACGCTTCCACAATTCAAGGAACGTGCGAAATTCATCTACGAAGATTGGGGCGATACGACCTACGGAAATCCTTTTGTGTATTCGTCCACTGACTACAACGCCGATTTAAAATGGGAAGTTTTCCCGGGAACAGGCGAACTGATTTCGGTAACGGCGTTTGGAAAATACATTGAAAATCCGATCAATAAATTCACGGTTTCTTCTTCCACCAATGACCTTTCTTTTGGAAACACCGGAGATTGGGGCTATGTATTTGGGGGAGAATTGGAAGTTCGAAAGTCGATTTATAAATCAGATGCCGCTAATCCCATCCAATTTACAGTGGGCGCCAATG
>JBEBVY010000037.1:0-20041 GCA_040392505.1 Moheibacter lacus
TAAAACTAAATTTACCTATGAAAAAATCAATGAATGTCTACTTGGCAATAGAAAACGCTATACTGCTAAAAGGATTTGAAGGATTGATTTCAGAACAATTTAAAAATGTCACTATCAAAGTTGTTTCCAACCCAAAAGAATTATTTGAAATAAATTTTAACAAAAATCCTGAAACGCAGAAAATTCTTATTTACGATTCCTCTATAGGATTTGATCAACCTAACCTTTATTTACACAATTTAATCCAAACCTATCCTCATTTGCGCACACTGGTTTTATCTACAGATTTTAACCACAAAAAAGTAAAATTTTTATTCAATGCCGGTATTTCAGGGGTTTTAAGTCCTGATATTTCTTCGAAAGACTTTGCCGAAATGCTGAAAGATGTAAGCGAAGGGAAAATTTGTTTATCTCCTAAATTTCAAGAAATCGTCATCAAACAATTCTGTAAAAAAGAAGAAAATAATAAACCTTTGGGATTTGAAATCAGCGAACCGGTTGCCGATTCAGCAAATGATTATGTGGAAGAATTGTTTGGATTGACAAAACGTGAAAAAGAAATCTTATGTTTGGTTTGTAATGGGATGAATACCAAAGAGATTTCAGAAGAACTTTTTATCAGTTTGCATACCGCCGAAACACACCGAAGAAATTTGTTGACTAAATTGGATGTTAAAAATACAGCTCAAATGGTGAAAGTAGCCGTCATCAGTAGGTTAATCGCTGTTTAATAAATAAAAAACCGAAGAAAGTCTTCGGTTTTTTTTATATCTCTTTTCTGAGTCTTGCTACCGGTATGTTCAATTGTTCCCGATATTTCGCTATTGTTCTTCTGGCGATCGGATATCCTTTTTCTTTTAGTATTTCCGTTAATTTTTCATCGGTCAACGGTTTCCGTTTATCCTCATCGGCGATTACATCCTGAAGGATTCGTTTTATTTCACGAGTTGAAACTTCTTCTCCTTCTTCATTTGTCAAACTTTCAGAAAACAAATCTTTGATTAAAAAAGTACCATAAGGGGTGTTGACATATTTACTATTTGCTACACGAGAAACCGTTGAAATATCCATGTTGATTTTATCGGCTATGTCCTTTAAAATCATAGGTTTAATCTTTGTTTCGTCCCCGGTAAGGAAATATTCTTCCTGAAATTCCATGATGGCCTTCATGGTGTATAACAAAGTATTCCGGCGTTGTGCAACCGCTTCTATAAACCATTTTGCAGCATCCAGTTTTTGTTTCACAAATAAAACGGCTTCTTTCTGTTCGTTTGATTTTTTTTCGGTATGTTTATAAGTGTCCAACATTTCGGCATAGGTATTTGAAACTCTTAATTCCGGTACATTCCGGCCGTTTATGGTTAGTTCCAAATCCCCATCCACAATCCGTATTGTAAAATCAGGTGTGATTTGTTCCAATTCCTTTGTGTTTCCGGAAAAGGATTTGCCCGGTTTTGGATTTAATTTTTCAATTTCAGATATAGCATCTTTTAACTGTTCTTCCGTTACATCATGTTTAAGCATTAATCTTTTATAATGCTTTTTTGTAAAAGCCTCAAATGATTTACTGATTAAATTCAATGCCAATTCTGTGGTTTCGGTTTGAGGAAATTTATTTTCAAGTTGTACTTTAAGACATTCCTGTAAATCTCTGGCACCTACACCTATAGGATCTAATTTCTGAATATAGTTGATCAATAAATTTTCAACTTCATTTTTATCGGTATAAATATTTTGAGTAAAAGCCAAATCATCTACTATAGCTTGTAAATCTCTACGGATGTAGCCATCATCATCTATATTTCCGATGATAAATTCGGCGATTAAAAATTCTTCTTCGTCCAGACGATACATGGACAATTGACCTTCCAGATAATCCAAAAAACTTACGCCTTGTGCATAAGGAATGGCACGGTCTTCATCGTCATCACTATAATTGTTTGTATAGGTTTTATAATTGGGAACTTCGTCATCACTCAAGTATTCATCAATATTAATCTCACTTGTATCGATACTGTTTTCCTCATTAAATTCATCATTTTCCCACTCGTCATTATCAGGAAATTCATCTGTAATATCATTTCCCTCCTCCAAAGCCAAGTTTTCTTCCAGTTCCTGTTTAATGCGTTGTTCAAACGCAATAGTAGGCAACTGAACCAACTTCATCAACTGAATTTGCTGTGGAGAAAGTTTCTGTTGTAATTTTAAATTGAGTTCCTGCTTAAGCATAGTTAAAAATAATTAAAAATCTGCACTTTTAGGGGTTCTTGGGAAAGGAATTACATCACGTATATTCCCCATTCCGGTAACAAATAACACCAGTCTCTCCAATCCCAAACCGAATCCACTGTGCGGAACGGTTCCGAATTTTCGCGTATCACGGTACCACCAAAGTTCTTCTTTCTCGATGCCGAATTGTTCTATTTTCTGATCCAAAACATCTAAGCGTTCCTCTCTTTGTGAACCACCAACAATTTCGCCGATGCCCGGGAAAAGAATGTCCATCGCACGGACGGTTTTTCCATCCTCGTTCATCCGCATATAAAAAGCTTTTATATGGGCCGGATAATCAAATAAAATCACCGGTGTTTTGAAATGTTTTTCAACCAAATAACGCTCGTGTTCCGATTGTAAGTCGGTTCCCCAACCTTCGATCGGATATTGGAACTTTCCTTTTTGATTTTGCTTGGATTTTTGAAGTATTTCGATGGCTTCCGTATAGCTTAATCTGATGAATTGATTGTTTAAAACATAATCCAAACGCTCCATCAGACTGAGTTCTGAACGTTCATTTTGCGGTTTCTGAGTTTGTTCTTTATCAAAACGCTCCGCCAAAAACTGCATATCATCAGGGCAATTATCCAGGGCATATCGGATTACATATTTCAGCATATCTTCAGCCAAATCCATGTTCATATCCAGATCATAAAAAGCCATTTCGGGCTCTATCATCCAAAATTCGGCTAAATGTCTAGCCGTATTTGAATTTTCAGCGCGGAAAGTAGGGCCGAAGGTGTATATTTTGCCCAATCCCATTGCGGCAACTTCACCTTCCAATTGTCCGGAAACCGTCAAATTAGTATGTTTTCCAAAGAAATCCTGTGAGAAATCTACTTTTCCTTCTTCATTTTTGGGTAATTCTTTTTCTAAATCAAAATTCGTCACACTAAACATTTCACCGGCACCTTCAGCATCTGAACCCGTAATGATAGGCGTGTTGATATACACAAATCCTTTTTGGTTGAAATATTGATGAATTCCAAACATCAAACTGTTTCGAACCCGCATGATGGCTGAAAAAGTATTGGTTCTGAAACGCAAATGTGCTTGTTCTCGCAACTTTTCCAAACTATGTTGTTTGGGTTGTAAAATGGTCGATTGAAGTTCGTCAGGATTGGCTTCCCCCAGTACTTCGATATTTTTTGCTATGATTTCAATTTCTTGTCCGGCTCCCTGACTCTCCACGATTTCGCCTTTCACTTTTAGAGAAGCTGCTGTGGTGATCTTCTTTAATGTTTCCGGGTTCAGTTTTTCAAAATCAACCACTATCTGGATATTTTTTATCGTAGATCCGTCATTTAATGCGATAAACCTATTGCTTCTAAATGATCGAACCCAACCTTGGATGGTGATTTCCTGTAAACTTAATTCCTTTCCTTTTTCAAGTAATTCTTTGATCGTAAAATTCTTCATATTATCCCTAATAAGATTACAAAAATAGGCATATTTAACAAAGATAAAGTGGCCTAGGTATAATTTTTGATGGAATTTTTGAAAATAAAAAATCATTTTATTTTTTCTCAGTCTATTTGCAGAACCCAAAAATTTTAAAATTCAAATGCGACTTTTCATATTATTTGTATTAAGTATGTTATTTTTGGCTTGTAATGGACAAACAGAGCTATCTGAAAATACAATTCAATCAACGATGAATTCAAACGGAAAATTAGAAAAAGCCACTTTTGGAGGTGGATGTTTTTGGTGTGTGGAAGCGGTTTTCGATCAACTTCTGGGTGTCAAAAAAGTAGTATCCGGATATGCCGGCGGACATACAAAAAATCCAACATATAAGGAAGTTTGTTCGGGAGAGACAGGGCATGCAGAGGTAATTCAAATCGAATTTGATCCTGATATAATTTCTTTTGACGAATTATTGGAAGTATTTTGGACGGTTCACGACCCTACCCAGCTCAACCGTCAGGGAAATGATGTGGGAACCCAGTACCGTTCTATCATTTTGTTTGAAAATGAACATCAAAAATTAATTGCGGAGCGTTCCATAAAAGAATTTGAAGCTTCCAAATTATATGATGGAAGTTTTACTACTCAATTGGTTCCTTTGGAAATATTTTCTCCGGCAGAGGATTACCATCAGAATTATTATGAAAATGATGGTGGACAAAATCCTTATTGTAGCTTGGTAATTGCCCCTAAAATTGATAAGTTTTATAAAAAATTCTATGATAAATTAAAACCGGAATACAAAGATTAACCGGATTCCAAATACAAATTTATTTTTATCCTGAAAATTCACCCATTTTGATAAATTTATCTTGTCTTTGCTTTTTTAATTCATCACCCGATAATTTTGAAAGCTCATTATAAGATTTCAGTATTTGTGCTTTTAAATTTTCAGCAGCTTCAGTAGGGTCATAATGTGCACCACCAAGAGGTTCCTTGATTACACCGTCGATAATTCCCAATCCCAGCATATCGTTGGGCGTCATTTTCATTTGGCTGGCAACCTGTTCTTTGTAATCCCATGAACGCCATAAAATAGCCGAACAATTCTCAGGTGAAATCACTGAGTACCAGGTGTTTTCCATCATGAAAATCTTATTTCCGACACCGATTCCCAGAGCTCCGCCACTGGCTCCTTCACCAATCACGATGCTGATTACCGGAACGGTCAGGTTCATCATTTCATAAATGTTTCTTGCGATGGCTTCTCCTTGTCCGCGTTCTTCCGCTTCCAGTCCCGGATAAGCTCCCGGTGTGTCCATCAAAGTAATAATCGGCATATTGAATTTCTCCGCCAATTTCATCAAGCGGAGTGCTTTTCTGTACCCCTCTGGATTAGGCATTCCGAACCTTCTGAATTGTCTTTCTTTGGTATTTTTTCCTTTCTGCTGACCGATGATCATAAAGGGAATTCCTTTGATTTTCCCCATTCCACCCACCATGGCTTTGTCGTCGCCAAAGTTTCTGTCTCCATGCAGTTCTATAAATGAATTTTCTGTGATATGGTAAATATAATCAAGCGAATAAGGTCGTGAAGGATGACGGGAAAGCTGAACTTTCTGCCAAGCCGTTAAATTTGAATATATTTTCTTTTTGGATTCCTCTATTGCAACTTCAATCTGTTTACAAGCTTGTTTTACATCAACACCATTTTCTTCGCCCACTATTTTGCAGCTTTCCAATTGTTCCTGTAATTCTTTAATGGGTTGCTCAAATTCTAAATATTCCATATCCTGTTCTCATTTGGGAAAACAAATATACTAAGTCTTAAATTAAATTTAACACGAAACAAAAATGAATTAAATTTGGGTAAATTCTTTGTGATGAAACTTTTAAATGTTTTAATGATAAGTTATTGTTTTTCAACTATCTCATTTGCACAGGAACCCAATCCCAATTTTGATCAGGCGCTTGCCGACTCTTTACAGGCAGACCAATACGGCATGAAAAAGTATGTTTTGGTTTTGCTCAAAACAGGCCCATCGCAAATTGATGATAAAGAAAAAATAAGCGAACTCTTTCGCGGACATATGGAAAACATCAACCGTTTGGTAGATGAAAATAAATTGATCGTGGCCGGACCTTTGGGCAAAAATGATCAAAATTACAGAGGAATTTTTATTTTGGATGTGAAGAGTATAGAAGAAGCACAAAAGTTAGTAGATACAGACCCCGCAGTAAATTCCGGAATGCTGGCTGTGGAATTTTATGAATGGTACGGTTCAGCGGCTTTGCCTGTATATCTGGAAACGGCCAAGAAAATCACAAAAGAAAATCCTTAGATGAATACGTACATTGCTTTGCTTCGCGGAATTAACGTCAGCGGCCAGAAAATCATCAAAATGGCAGAACTGAAAAAGATGTTTGAAAATCTGGGATTTCAAAACGTCCAAACCTATATCCAGAGCGGGAATGTAGTATTCAATTCAAAGGAAGATGATGTTCCTGTAGTGGAAGAATTAATCCGAAAAGGGATTCAAAAGGAATTTGGATTTGATGTGCACATCAGAATTTTAACACCGGAAGAACTCCGATCGGCATTGGATCAAAACCCTTTTCTGAAAGATGAATCGCTTGATATGAAACAGCATTATTTTGTTTTTCTTGATCAGATTCCTGTAAAGGAAAATTGGCAAACTCTTCAAAACTTAGATTTGAAAGGTGAAAAAATGGCAATTTCCGGCAAAGTTTTATTTGTTCATTATAAAAATGGAGCAGGGCAGTCCAAACTTACCACAAATCTTATCGAATCCAAACTGAAAGTCGCTGCAACAGCCAGAAATCTCAACACTTCCAAAAAACTATTGGAAATCTCATCGGATTGATTTAGGTTAAATTATCCTTTCGGTGCGTTTTTGCCCATCGCCTGCATCATTTGTCGTCCACCGGGAGACTGCATGAATTTCATCATTTTACCCATCTCGGAAAATTGTTTAAGTAATTGATTAATATCTTGAACAGAAGTCCCTGATCCTGAGGCGATTCTTTTTTTACGACTTGCATCTATGATATGCGGATTTTGTCTTTCTTTTGGGGTCATTGAACGGATGATCGCTTCCACACCTTTAAAAGCGTCGTCGTCTATGTCAATGTCTTTTAATGCTTTTCCTGCACCGGGGATCATTCCCATCAGGTCTTTCATATTTCCCATGCGTTTGATTTGTTGGATTTGTTTTAAGAAATCTTCAAAATCAAATTTATTTTTGGCAATTTTTTTCTGTAATCTTTTGGCTTCTTCTTCATCGAACTGTTCCTGCGCACGCTCCACCAACGAGACTACGTCTCCCATCCCCAAAATACGGTCAGCCATACGCTCCGGATAGAAAATATCCAGCGCTTCCATTTTCTCACCGGTTGAGATGAATTTAATCGGTTTGTCCACAACAGTTCGGATGGTCAAAGCGGCTCCACCACGGGTGTCCCCATCCAATTTGGTCAAAATCACACCATTGTAATCCAATACATCGTTGAAAGCTTTGGCTGTGTTTACCGCATCCTGTCCGGTCATGGAGTCCACTACGAAAAGCGTTTCGTGTGGTTTCACAGTTTGATGTACCTTACGGATTTCGTTCATCATGGCTTCGTCAATCGCCAAACGTCCGGCGGTATCAATGATAATCACATTGTGTTTCCCTTCTCGGGCTACCTGTAAAGCATTTTGAGCAATCTGAACGGGATTTTTATTTTCGATTTCAGCATAAACCGGCACACCGATTTGTTCGCCCAAAACTTTTAACTGATCGATCGCAGCCGGACGGTAAACGTCACCCGCTACCAACAAGGGATTTTTTCCTTTTTTTGTTTTGAGATAATTGGCAAGTTTCCCTGAAAAAGTCGTTTTACCGGAACCTTGTAATCCGGCAATTAAAATGATGGTCGGATTTTCGGAAATATTCAGCTCAGCGCTTTCACCACCCATCAATTCGGCCAGTTCATCGTGAACGATTTTGACCATCAACTGATTAGGATTTAAGGAGGTAAGAACATTTTGTCCCATTGCCTTTTCTTTCACTTTGTCGGTGAAATCCTTGGCAACTTTGTAGCTCACGTCAGCATCAACCAAAGCGCGACGCACTTCTTTAATGGTTTCTGCAACGTTGATTTCGGTGATTTGCCCTTTTCCTTTGAGCGTATGTAATGCTTTGTCTAATTTATCCTGTAAACTCTGGAACATTTTTCTAAATTATTTTGGGATTGCAAAGATAGCAAATTTGAAAATGTGATGATTTGAAGATTTGAAAATGATTTAATAAATTGATTCTTCGAAAAAATTATTCAAAGGCTGAATGATTTTGAAATCGGTGATAAGTGTTTTGATTAAATCCTTTTCTAAAACGACTTCCGGCTCATATTCTTTGAAATAATAAAAGGATTTATTCAGAATTAAAGGATGTTTTTCAGTGATTTCATAAAACGGTTTGTTGATTCGTTTGTTTTTTTCACCGCGGATTTCACCAAAATTATCTTTAAATTCTTTTTTTGAAATTAATTTCTCTAATGCTTCAGGATTCCGGTAAATTTTCTCTCTGATTTGAAGCAATAATTCGGCCGATGGCATATAAGCACCGCTGTACAGCCGGACGTGTTCACCCGAGAGCTCGATGTAAATCCCAAATCCATTCACGCTTTTACGACCGTTGGGAGAAATCAAAGCCGAAACATGGATTTTATAAGGAGATTTGTCCTTGCTGAACCGGACGTCGCGGTAAATCCGAAAAACACAATCTTTGGCTGTTAGATCCTTTATTCTCGGATCTTCCTTTTTTAATGCCTCAATCAAATCTGAAATGAAATTCTCAAAAGGAATTTTTACAAATTTCTCATATCGTTTTTTGTTTTCCTGAAACCAATCACGGTTGTTGTTGGCCGGAAGTTCGCGAAGGAATTGGATGAATTCAGGTGTGAAATACGTCATGATTCTGTTATTGGGTAGATAATGGGATCTGATTTAGGCGAAAAATTTGTAAATAGAATTTAGAAAAGAAAGAGGGGAACTTTGTTTGAAATCAATTCGACCTAAATACATTTCGTTTCCAATTTTATTTTGATTGAGAATATATCGAATTTGATAAGCACGATTTAAATATTCACTTTCAATGATTAAATAATTATCCAAATATTTAGTTGGGACTTCCAATTCAAAATATCCGTTTTCATCTGTGAAAGTCGAATACTTTTTCTTCTTTTTATCCAAATAAACTTTTGCTCCAGAAATAGGATCTTCATTAAAATCATCTACTAATTGTAGTTTAATCCTGATGAGTGTGTCTTTTTTTTGCAATTCCTCAATTTGGGATGTTGTGTATTTTAGTTCAGTATTAATTTGTGCCGAACTGATGGAGCCAAAACCTAAAATCATGAAAATTGAAGAATAGCGAATCCATTTTGGAAAGATGAAATTGAGGTCTGATCTGGAATTAATTTGTAGAATTTGATTCTTATTGATTTTTACACAAATGTCTTTTTCTCCAGCATATTTCAAAATTTCTTCATCATATATTTTAGTAAAGTCCAACACACATTTCTGACAGGAAAGACAGAATTTTCCTTTTTCATCGGGAAGCATTTGATCCCAATTTTCAGAACAAGGAGTTGGAATGGAAATTTTCATTTTTTAAATTTAATCATTTTCAAATCTTCAAATTATCTAATTTTCAAATTAACCAAAATCCATTTCCAGACCCACCGGACAATGATCGGAATGCTTGGCATCAGGAAGGATAAAAGCACGAATCATTTTATTTTCCAGCGGACGGCTCACCATATTGTAATCAATTCGCCAACCTTTGTTTTCCAGTCTTACACTTGGAAATCGCTGGCTCCACCAACTGTAATGATGGGGTTCTTTGACAAAATACCGGAAAGAATCAATCAAATCACATTCGTTTAAATAGGAGGAAAGCCATTCGCGTTCGATGGGTAAAAATCCGGAAACTTTTGCATTTCGGATCGGATCCCAGATATCAATGGCTTGATGACAAATATTGTAATCGCCACAAATCACCAGATTCGGATGTGAAATTTGCAGTTCTTTTATATAATTCAAAAAATCATGGCAAAACTGCATTTTGAAATCCAGTCTGTCCATATTCGTTCCGCTTGGAACATACACACTTATAACAGAGAAATCCTCAAAATCTGCCCGGATCACACGTCCTTCAAAATCGATGTAATCGATTCCGGTTCCAAATTCTACATGAAGCGGCTTTTCCTTGCTCAAAATGGCAACACCGCTATATCCCTTTTTCTGTGCGGAATTCCAATACGAATTATAACCCAATTCTGTTAAAACAGAAATTTCATCCCGGATTTGCTCTTCATTGGCTTTGGTTTCCTGTAAACATAAAACCTCGGGTTGCGCAGCGGCAATCCATTCGTTCAATCCTTTTCGCATTGCTGCACGAATTCCATTGACATTGTAACTGATGATTTTCATAAGCACGAAATTAGGAATAAATTACAGAATAGGAAACTTTGAATTGGATGGAAGATGGACGTTGGACGAAATATAAATAAGACATCTATCATTTTTTATCCAGGCGATTCACCCTAAATTCGTTTCAAATGAATTCCTCCTCAAAATCTGAAAAAATAGCCATCATAGGTGCCGGAATTGCCGGATTGACAGTTGCCATCATGCTTGAGAAATTAGGATTTGAAATAAAAATTTTTGAATCCAATGAAAAAGTTCGTGGAATTGGAGCCGGGATGGGTCTGGCTTCTAACGCGATAAAAGCATTTGAGTACCTGGGATTAGATGAAAATGTTATTTCCATAAGCAATCAGCTTAGAGATTTTGAAATTTCGGATGCTGCTGGAAAAATTATTTTATCGGCCGATACTGAACGAATAAAACAAAGCTATAATGCAGATAATTTTGCGGTTCATCGGGCAGATCTGCATTCGCTTTTAGCCAGCAAAATTCCGGAAGGAAGAATTTTCACCCATAAAAAATTAGTTCGGTTAAAAATTAAGGAGGAAAAAGTTGAAATCGAATTTGAAGACGGAACAAATGAAAAATTTGATTTTCTAATTGGTTCAGATGGTGTGAATTCTCAAGTCCGGCAATTATTTCTGCCAGATACCAAACCCCGTTATGCCGGATATTGGTGCTGGCGCGGAGTGGTGGAGACTTCAGAGAACAGGCTTCATAAAAGCGTAGAAACCTGGGGCAGAAATGGCCGTTTTGGAATTACGCCGCTGATACATGACCGGATTTATTGGTATGCTTGTGTCAATTCAAATTTGAAGGATGGAGTTCCCGAATTGGGTCTGAAAGAATTGAGAGATCGTTTTAAAAATTATCATTCGATAATTCCTGAAATATTGAGTATGAGCAGAGAAGAAGATTTGGTCAGCAATCCGATTGTAGATATAAAACCCATTTCCCATTATCATTTTGACCGTGTTTTATTGATTGGTGATGCAGCGCATGCAACGACGCCCAATATGGGGCAGGGTGCTTGCATGGCAATTGAAGATATTGCTGTTTTACAGGACGAATTAGAGAAAAATGATTTCAATACAGCTTGTAGGAACTTTGAAAGGCGAAGGTTGAAACGTACACAATACATCATCAAAACTTCCCGAAATGCCGGGATGGTGGCACAATCCGAAAATCCGGCTTTTATTTTTTTTCGAAATAAACTGATGAGGATATTACCTGATTCTATCGCTCAATCACCATTAAAACGTTTGCTGTTAGAGGATTTCATGAAAATTAAATAATCTTTATTCCTTTTCTTTAACCCGCAAACTTACACCGGCCATCATAGAAAATCCGCCTTTGAATTTATTTTCTTCCATTCCCGGAAGTTGATCAAAATCGGCATCGAGAAATTGAAATTTCCCCGGGAGGGCATAACCCGCTCTACAATTAAACCAGAAATCTTTATAAAATTTATACCCCAAAGTGGGTGCGATGGTGATGTTTTGTGTTCGAAGATAATTGGGTGAATCATCCAATGAAAACCGGTCAACGTGAAACATGGCAGATTCCAAATTGGCACTCAACCCATATTCCAATTTATCGGAAGGAGTGAGCATAAAATAAGCAAAACTCGGAATGATGGTGTATGCACGGAACCAGTCATTTTTAAATTGCAGAAACGCTAAAGGAATAACCAGATTTTTGGTGGCCTCATTGTTATAGCTTACACCCAGACCATAAATCAGGTTTTCATTTTTGGGTGAAGTTCGAAGGCCGAGCAAATGAAGGCTTGGGAAAATATCTCTTTTGCTGAATTTTTCTTCGAAATCGGTTCTTACATTGAGTCGAGGAGCCAAAATAGCTTCCCAGTTTTCCGTAATTTTCTGGCGAACAATAAAGCCCAGACGTATATCATTCAGTTGATCCGGATAAACATTTGAACCGGTGTCTTCAAAATGATAGGTTGATAATTTATAATTCAGATTGGTATATACTTTTGTGGTTTTACTCAGGTTAAATCCGGGCAAAATAACATTGGTTTCCAATTGATTATAAGTTGCACTGCCATCTACTTGCTCCATCTTACGATCCGGAAAAAAATTATAATTTACATAAACGGGATCGTTATCTGTCTGTGCCCAAATTGGCAGTAATAAAAGCCCCAATATAAGCGTGAAAACAGATTTAAACATCGTTGGAAAATTTCTCCGAAACTACCAAAAATCTTGCAATTAATTGTTAAAACGAATTAAATTGCAAGGGTTATGAAAACAAACGAAAATTACAGAATTCTTGCGGCCAGCACCAGTACTATTTACGGAAGTGGTTATTTGGAGTATATTTTGGATCGGGCAGTTGAATTTTTAACTACCGACGAAATTTTATTTATTCCGTATGCCCGACCGGGCGGAACGACTTATGATGAATATACCGAATCACCGAGAAAAGCATTTGGTATGAAAAACATTTCGGTCAAAGGAATTCATGAATCGGCTGATCCGAAAGAGGCAATTGAAAAAGCCAAAGCCATTTTTGTGGGTGGCGGAAATACATTTTTATTGTTGAAAACCCTTTATGAACTGGATTTAATGGAAACTTTGAAAAAGGCTGTTACAATGGGTACACCCTATATGGGAAGCAGTGCGGGAACGAATCTTACGGGAATGACAATCGGAACGACCAACGATATGCCCATTGTTTATCCGCCGAGTTTTGAAGCATTGGGATTTTTGCCCTTTAACATCAATCCGCATTATCTCGATCCTGACCCGGATTCCACGCACAAGGGGGAAACCCGGGAAACGAGAATCAAGGAATTTCATAAATTCAATTCTCAGCCGGTTTTAGGATTGCGGGAAGGAAGCTGGTTGGAAGTGAAAAATGGTGAAATTCAATTAAAAGGAAATTTAACGGCAAGATTATTCAGGCAAGGAGAAGAACCGGTTGAGATGGAGAGTAGGAGGGTTTTGAAGTGGTAGTAGTTATTCATTTTTGACGATGAGCAGCCATCCGTCTTCCAAGAATTTATAGCCGATATCAAAGATGAATCGGTATTCGGCTCCATTTTTATAGGTTTTGAAATGTGTGAAATAAGTGAAATCAAATCCTTCATTGGATAGTTTTTCCTGTGTAGTTTTGGTTTTTCCTTCTTTAAAATTCAATCCGGAAAGGATACGGTGATTACTGCGTAAGATGCGCTGTATGTTTCGCATCAGATTAGATGAATCTTTATTTTGTTTGTTGTTATAGGCATTTCTGCAACCGTCATTGCAGAATTTTTTATCGGATCTTCCGATTATCTTTTCGCCGCATTCCAAACAATTTTGCATATAAATAAATTGATAAAAAAAGTTGGTAAAAACCATAAGCAATTTACGAATTTTTTAATTCTGATGAATTCTTTTTAAAAAGGAAAAGCCGAAAACTATCTGTGTTTCCGGCTTTGGATAAATGAAATCAATTTATTGATTTTAGGATACCAATGATTTGATTTTTGATTGATTGTCCACCAACATCCAAATCAGAATTAAAAATAACACACCCGCAATGATCAGACCTGAAGGAATAAATGTCGCGTTATGTACCAATATGCCAACCATAACCGGTAAAATCATGATGGCTCCAAGTACTCGGGTTTTAGGGAAAAGTATAAGCAATCCACTGATTAATTCTATGGCACCGGTTAACGGAATGATCCATTTCAGTGTGGCCATTGCGTCGTTTATTGCTTTGAATTCGGGCATATCGGGCGCCGGTAAATAATTTAGAAATTTGTTCAATCCTGCGTTGATAAACATTAGCGCAAATAGCGTGAATGCAATTGTTTTAAGAATTTTCATACGTTATGATTTAATTCTAATTAAAATTTATTTCAGGGAATGTAGTCCGATCATATTGGATTCCGAACCAAACGACCGAATTGAATCTCTGATTGTCCATTTTAATTAAGTCAGAATTGCTGCGTGGAAAAACTGATCATCCATAAAACGCCAAATTTATCACGGAAACTTCCGAAATAATCTCCCCAAAACTGGTCTTCCATAGGCATTTCTATTTCTCCTCCTTCTGACAATTCGGCAAAAAGACGATCCGCTTCTTCACGGGAATCGGTATGGATACATACATAACTGTTATCACCGTCTTGGAAAGGCCGATTTCCAAATCCGGGCATGGTATCGGAACCCATCAACATTTCACTTCCGACAGGCAAGCTTATATGCATCACCCGATTTTTATGCTCATCAGACAGTTCAAACTTATCCATAAGCGGAATGTCGCCAAATCGCATGATGCCTTGTCCGGCAAATTCACCACCAAAAATTCTTTTGTAATGTAGAAATGCAGCTTCGCAATTCCCATCAAAATTTAAATAAGGATTTAATTTCATGATTTTTTGATTTTAAATTGATTGTTTATTCATTGATTTATATTCCTCTTCCGCAACCGGAAGATGCTGTTTCTAACCATCCGGAACACCCAAACTTATATTCAAAATTAATCTGAAATATGCTGAATAGGACTTGTCCTATGACAAGAAACTATTTGGAGTATAATATTTCCCGTCTGATGCGGCTTAGCGAACTGTCCGTAATTCCTAAGTAAGAAGCGATCTGTTTCAAGGGTGCAGACTGTATGATTTCCGGCTTTTCTTTCATCAATTTTAAGTAGCGGCTCGTCGCAGTTTCGGTGATCATTTCGAGTGAACGTTGTTTGGTTGCAAATAATTGGAAGGTAAACCAAAGCCGTCCCCAATCCTTAAATCCTTCGATTTCCTCAAAAAGCTTTTCAAATTCCGGATAATCAATTTTCCATAAAACCGAATCGGTGATGGTTTGTAAATTTTCTTTGGAAGGGCTGTGTTGAAAAAGTGAAGAAGGAACGATGACTATGTCATTTTTTACAAAAAATTCGGTCGTGATTTCGTTATTGTCCCAATCATGCACAAACGCCCGAACCAAGCCGCTTTCCAAAATATAATAACATTCCATGATCTGGTCTTCTTTCAGTAGCCATTCATTTTTTGAAATTTCGACCCTTTGGTGTTTTGAAAAAATAATTTCCAAATTGGACGAAGTCAATAAAGGATGCGTGTAAACGGATGTTAATGATTGATTCATAAAGAAATTTATGAGCGGTTGATGATTATACATAAAAATTAAATATAATATTTAGAAAATATGTATTTCCTTAATTTTCAATCAATCAGAAGAATTATTTAAAGAAGAAAATAAATAGCTTAACAGCGATTTTTTTGAATTTATATGAAATTCTTTATTTATTTCTTTTTAAATCTTAATAATAGAATTTTGTCTTGAAACAACTTCAATTCATTTCCGGACACTTCATAGGTATTTACTTGACCCAATAAATCCAAAAATGCTTGTTCACCACCCATTTCAGGACAAGCCATCATGGTTGACCCCGGATTACCAAATTTCATGCTTTCCGGTAAAAGTGTAACCGTTGAAAAATACCGGTTGCAGCCCGCAAATCCGACTGCCTGTAAACCGTTATCATTAATAAAGCTCATGGAAACCTCTTGATTGTTATAGCTCACAACCGTGCCATTTTCATCTTGTAACAACCAAGTATTGTTTTCAATCAAAGCTTTAACTTGGTTGAAATCACCTACAACACCTGTTTTACAGGATGAAAGGAAAAGGGAAGCGAGGACAGAAAGGACGATTAATTTTTTCATAGAATTCCATTTAGTTTCTCAATTCAGCATTGAAATTTTGTTGAAAGTTACGAATTAATTCGTTCATTGTTTTCTCAATTTCAACATCACTCAGTGTTTTTTCTTCATTTTGCAAAATGAAACTCATCGCATAAGATTTTTTTCCTTCCGGTAATTTATCGCCTTCGTACACATCAAATAATTGCATGTTTTTTACCCAATTTAAATTCAATTGATGCACGGATGCATACAAATCAACATACGAAACGGATTTATCTATCAACAAAGCCAAATCGCGTTTTACGGAAGGGAATTTTGATATTTCTTTGAATTTTAATTGATAATTAGAAGCCAGTTCCACAACCAAATCCCAGTTCAATCCGGCATAAAATACTTCTTGGGCAATGTCCATTTGCTTAAGAAGTCTTTTGGAACAAATTCCCAAAACACCCAATTCTTGTCCATTGATTTCGAGCGAAATGGCTTCTGAGAAATTAGAATGGGAGTAGGGTTTTTCTTTTACACCGTCAATCCCCAACCGATTTAATACTTCGGTCAAAACTCCTTTTAAAGTATAAAAGTTGGAAGGCTGCGACGGGCTTGCCCAATTTTCTTGCGTTTTATTTCCCGAAATCAAAACCGCTAACTGATAATTTTCGCTGTATCCGTCCTGCACTTTGGAATAAATTTTCCCAAATTCAAATAATTTGATGTCGGCATTTTTCCGGTTGATGTTATACAGGGTGTTTTCCAGCAATCCGGGCAACATCGACTGTCGCATTACCGACAGATCAGAACTCAAAGGATTTAAAAGTTTTACACCGGTAGTTTCATCCAATCCAAATATTTGTTGGTATTGGGTTTTGACTACCGAATTATTCATCGCTTCATGAAACCCAATTGAGATCAGGGTTTGAGCTACTGCATTTTCAATTCTTTGGGCGCTTTTTTCTATATTTTTGACCGGTGTAAATGAAATTTTTTCCGGTGTTTTTATTTTGTTGTATCCGTAAATACGTAAAATTTCTTCGATGATATCCACTTCCCGTTGTACATCTGCCCGATAAGGCGGGATGGATAATTCAAGGGTTTCATTGGATTCTGAAAGTATTTGAATATCAAGCGATTCCAGAATTCCTTTTACTTGTTCACGGTGCAAACGTTCCCCTAAAAGTTGATCCAATTTATGATAACGTAAAACGGTTTTGAAATTTTCGATTGGAGCAGGGTATAGGTCGATGATTTCACCTACAACTTTTGCATCGGCCCATTCAACTAAAAGTAGGGCTGCATTTTTCAATGCCTGAATGGTCATATTGGGATCGACGCCTCTTTCAAAACGGAAAGAAGAATCGGTATTCAGACCGTGAAATTTGGAAGTCTTCCGAACGGAAATCGGATCAAAATAAGCACTTTCTAAAAAGATTTTATTAGTCGAATCGCTCACTCCGGCATCCATTCCACCATAAACACCCGCAATGCACATTCCGCCATTTTCATCACAAATCATTAATTCTGAACCATTTAATTCACGGTCAATTCCATCCAAGGTTTTGAATTTGGAACCTTTTTCCAAAGTTTGAACGATGATTTTTTGATTCGAAATTTTATCGGCATCAAAAGCATGCAATGGCTGACCCAAATCATGCAGGATATAATTGGTGATGTCCACCACATTGTTAATCGGATTAAGACCAATGGTTTTCAAACGGTTTTGCAACCAGTCGGGAGATGGTTTTATCGTAAGATTTTCCAGATAAATTCCGGCGTAGCGCAGTGCCAATTCCGGATTTTTTACTTCTACCTGAATGGGATTTTTACCCGAAATTTTCAGATTCTCAAATTCCTCATTGACATGAGAAGGATTCAATTCTGATTTGAGTTTCAGGACATTTAGCGCAGCATGTAAATCCCGTGCCACACCGAAATGACTCATGGCGTCGGTTCGGTTGGGCGTCAGCCCGATTTCAATCAAAGTATCGGTATCCGCTTTTTTGATGATTTCGGAAATAGGAGTTCCCACTTTATGGGAAGGCTCCAACACCCAGATTCCATCATGATTTTCACTGATTCCCAATTCGGCTTCGGAACAAATCATCCCAAAGGAATCAATGTTTCTCAGTTTTGCTTCTTTTATGGTAAAGGATTTGCCGTCTGGTGATGTCAAAACGGTTCCCACAGTTGCCACCGGAACTTTTTGTTCCTCTTCTATGTTGGGAGCACCGCAAACGATTTGTAATTTTTCAGGTTTTCCGATATCAACCGTTGCGACCTGAAGTTTATCGGCATTTGGATGTTTTTCCAATGTGATTACTTTTCCGACTACAACGCCTTCTAAATTTTGATTTTGGGATCCTGTTTTTTCGATGGATTCAACTTCCAGACCCGTGTTGGTCAGGACTTCACCTATTTTTTGGACTTCCAGATCGGTTTTGATATAGGAGGAAAGCCAATTATATGATATTTTCATTTTTTAAAGTGATAAGTGTATAGTGAATAGTAATTAGTGAAAAAATAGTTTAAACCAATCACTAATTACTCATTACCAGTTACTTAATTAAGCATTTAACATGACCGGCATCACCAACATCAGGATTTCCTCTCCTTCTTCCAGTCCGTCAACGGGTTTGATGATTCCTGCGCGGCTTGGTTCGGACATTTCGAGTGTGATATCGTCAGATTGTAAATTGTTCAAGACTTCTATTAAGAATTTGGAATTGAAACCGATTTGCATATCAGAACCGTTATAATCACATGGTAAACGCTCTTCTGCTTTGCTTGCAAAATCTGCGTCTTCGGCATGAATCATCAACGAGCTTCCGGATAATTTCAAACGAACCTGATTGGTAGTTTTATTGGAGAAAATCGCTACTCGTTTCAACGAGGTTAAGAAAAGATTTCGGTTGATGGTCAGTACATTAGGGTTTTCTTTTGGAATAACCGCATCATAATTGGGATATTTCCCGTCGATCAAACGACAAATCAAAACGATGTTCTGAAATGAAAACCGGGTGTTTGTCTGATTGTATTCTACAGTTACATCTTCGTTGCTTCCCGCCAAAATATTTTTTAACAGATTCAACGGTTTTTTGGGCATAATGTATTCGGTAGTTTCTGCCGATTTTAAATCTTTTCGGGTATATTTTACCAAACGGTGCGCGTCAGTGGCCACAAATTTAAAATTATCTTTTCCGGCCTGGAAGAAAACACCTGTCATCACAGGACGAAGTTCATCATTTCCTGTTGCAAAAAGGGTTTTAGCGATGGCTTCCGATAGGATTCCGGCTTGCAAAGTCGAAACGATAGCTTCCTGAACTTCCGGTGCTTGCGGATATTCATCTGCAGATTCCAATGCGATTTGATAGTTACCTTGTTCAGAAACGATCTCCATAAGATTGTCCTCTTTTTGGATGAAAGTCAATGGTTGATCAGGAAAAGTTTTTAAAGTATCCAAAAGAATTCGGGAAGGAACTGCAATTTTGGCTGAATCGCCCGATTCTACTTCTACAAGCGTTGAAATGGTGGTTTCCAAATCCGAACCGGTAATTTTTAATTGGTTTCCTTCCAATTCAAATAGAAAATTATCTAAAATAGGTAACGTATTATTGGAATTGATAACCCCGCTTATAAGGTTGACATTTTTTAGTAAACTACTACTGGATACAATGAATTTCATACGATTTTTGAATTTCTAAAATACTAACTGACAAAAATAATTCTTTTGAAATGAAATGAAAGAATTAAGCTGAAAATATATTAACAAATTCCACTCTTTTGGGTAAATTTGAAATGTTTTTAGCATTTTAAGTTATGAAATACAGTTTTGCATTACTCGTTCTTCTTTCTGCTTTTCTTTTTTCATGTAATTCTCAGAAAACGACAACAGAAAATCAAACACAGGAACCCATGGCGGAAACAACAGATAATGTGAATCCTTCCAATTCTTCCTTTGTCCAACCCAAAGATCCCCTTTTGGGAAAATGGCAGCTCGAATACATGAATCCGACGACAGGAAAAGACATCAAACATTTTAAAATCCAAAAACCCTATTTGAATTTTGTGGATGATACAAAGGTGGCGGGAAATAACGGTTGCAATAATATTTCGGGTGGTTACGAAGCGGACGAACGGAAAATTGCATTTCATACCGATAAATTTGCATCGACCCGTATGTTTTGTGAAGGAGTGGACGA
>JBEBVY010000038.1:0-19951 GCA_040392505.1 Moheibacter lacus
TGGGCGATTGGGTATCAAAAACGTTATTGTAAATTTTATCGATTTCGATTCCTCTATCGAGCAATTCCGCTACGACTCTGTGCGTGGTGGAAGAAGTATTTCGGAAACGGAAATTTCCCGTATCCGTCATAATTCCGGTATAAATACACTCGGCAATGGTTTTATCAATCAAATCCAAATCGCCCATTTTTTCGATAAAATTATAAATCATTTGACATGTCGCCGGAATGGTAACATCCCAATACATAAAATCGAATTCTTCCGGTTCCTGATGGTGGTCAATCATCACTTTGGGAACGGTTGAGCGCTGTAACCAATCTCCTACTTCATCAATTCTGGTAATCGAATTGAAATCCAATATAAAAATCAATTCGGCTTTTTCAATCAGAATTCTGGATTTCGCGGGGTTATATTCGGCTATGTTGATTTTTTTGGCTCCGTCCATCCATTTCAGGAATTTAGGAAAATCGTTTGGCGCAATGATTTCACATTCGTGCCCCAACTTTGTAAGATAGTGTGACATGGCCAGAGTAGAACCAATGGCATCTCCGTCCGGGTTTCTGTGTGGCAAAAGCACAATCCTTTTGGGCTGGCTCAGGAGTTTTTTTAACTCTTCAAAATTTTCCATCTGCATAGTCTGCGAAGATAGAATTTTCAGCAGAATGTACAAAGAGTTAGTTGAAGTTGTGGCTTCGAGAACCTCAGCCACCGTCCGTTAAATTTTTACAAATCCCTTTTTTTCAACAAACGATAGGTAAGGAATGTGAAAATCACCATATAAATCAAAGCTGCAATGATAAAAGTCCAATCCACCGGCGTGTACTTAAACACAGAGCCACCAAATATAAATCCTTCCGGATTAATTTTAGGAAAATCTATCAGTTTAGATGAAGTATTTAGAGGAAGATAATTGGAAATAAATGATCCGTAAGGATCCACATTTTCCAATCCTTTTGCCATCCAGGCTTTCAATAGAAATTCTATCAGTGAAATGGTTCCTTCACCCATCCATAACACAATCAATCCTAAAAATGCAAAAGCCGCCTTCCGCAATAAAACTGCTAAAAACAAACAGATGGAAAAAAATAAATTCATCTTTAAAAAATAGGCTCCTATGTATCCGATTCCTTTATAAATTTCTTCTTTTGAAGAAGAAAATGTCCATCCCAAAAACAAGCAAATCCCCAATACAAAAACAGTTGATAGGGATGCAAAAATCAAATTGGTAAGGATTTTTGAAGTCAAAAATTCCTTTTTACTCAGTCCGTCAATTAGATTTTGTTTTAAAGTCCGGTTGGAATATTCGTTGGTTATATTGGTAATAATGATTACAGCTATAAATATTTTGGCGATGGCTACTAAAAAGGTGATGTTCTGCCAAACTTCCGGAAAATTAAACATCCCCAATTTTGCGATATCCAATTTCATTCCTCCTATTTCAGGTTTTATCAGAGATAAAATTGCGCCTATGGCAAGTAAGATCACGAAATATATAACGGTAAAAATACGGGTCGTTTTGTAATAATAAATCTTATTCCATTCTATTTTGAGTAATCGAAGCATATCAGTTCAGGTTTTGGGTGATTTGTAAAAATTGTTGTTCCAGGCTTTCTTTTCGTTTAACCAAATGATTCAACACAATTCCTTTTTCAAAAAGGAGTTTATTTAAAGTTTCGGCACTTAAATCTTCTTTTAAAATCGCTTTCAAATGACTTCCATTATCCATGATTTTCTCAAAGAATTCCAAAGATTCCAAAGCCGATTTCAAATTTTGATTGGAACCGGAATTCAATTCAAAATACCCGAAACTCGCCGTCATTTCATCTACACGACCGCTGTACAGTGTCTTTCCTTTTTCCAGAATCACCACATGCGAACAAACTTTCTCCACTTCGTCCAAAAGATGACTCGCCAGAATAATGGTCGTTCCTTTGGCTGCAATTTCAAGGATGATTTCACGGATTTTGATTATACCCTGCGGATCAAGGCCGTTGGTGGGTTCGTCCAAAATTAATACATCGGGATCGTTTAACATCGCAGCTGCAATCGCCAGCCGCTGTTTCATCCCCAACGAAAAAGCAGAAAACTTATCCTTCCTGCGTTCCAAAAGCCCGACGATTTCCAGTTTTTCATCGATCTTGGATTTTCCGGCACCTTTGATTTCTGCCACGATTTCAAGATTTTTCTGCGCCGAGAGGTATGGATAAAAATTCGGACGTTCGATGATGGCTCCGACCTTTTTCAGGGATTCGACGGAATGCTCTTTTTCAAACCAGCGCCAATGACCGTCTGTAGGGTTCACCACATTCAGTATCATCCCCAAAGTGGTGGATTTTCCACTACCATTTGGACCAAGCAGACCGTAAACATTTCCTTTTTCGACCGAAAAACTGAGATTGTCCACAGCGGTCATTTTTCCAAATTTTTTGGTGAGGTGATTGATTTCCAATACTTTTTCCATAGCTTCTCCGGTTTTTCTAAAAAAGTTTTACAAATTATAAGTAAACAATTCTGATAAAACGTAACATTTGAAAATAAAAAAACATCAAAGAAAACGGATTCCCCTGATGTTTTGATACAAATCTTGATGAAATATTAATTCAATTTATCCAGGTATTGATCCGGACTTTTGGCGAATTCTTCCTTACATCCCGTATTGCAAAAGCCGTAGATTTTTCCGGCATAATGAATGGTGTCCGAAACATGCCCTTCAGTTTCCATTCCGCAAATTGGATCAAATTTATTGTCAACTTCCACATCCAAACTATGAGCGGAATGCGCCATTTCTTCGTCGGCTTTCTGTACTTCCATTTCTTTTTTTTCGCTGCAGGAATAAATCACTGCAAAACCCAGTACTACTGCTGCTAAAATTGTTTTTGTTTTCATATTATTTGTTTTTCAATTAAAATTATGTCCGGCTGAACTTTTCGAAGCCTATTCGGCAAGTAATTTTTTAACGTCTTCTTCCAACCATTTGATCTGCGGATGAAATTCTCCACCCAAACTTTCTTTTTTTCCATTCTCGTCCGCATAATTCAATCCCGAATAATACAAAATCGGAATTCCGTTTTGATCATACCTTGAACGGATTTTTCCTTTTTTGTCAATCAAGGCAATTTTCCCGCTATGGTTCAAACCTTCAGTCGTATTTTCATCTTTGCCCATGTAAATATTGAACTCTTTACTCAATCTGTAAATATAATCCCTTTCTGCTGTAAGAAAATGCCAATTTGGATTATCAATTTGCAATTTTTGTTGGTGTTCTTTCAGAACTTCCGGCGTGTCCCGTTTTGGATCAATCGTAATGGAAATTACACCGAAATCGGGATGGTTTACCTCCTCTTCTACTTCTTTCAAATTCTGATTCATCACCGGACAAATCGTCGGGCAATTGGTAAAGAAAAATTCTACCACATAGACCTTGCCCAGCATATCCTCATTTGAAATCAATCGGTTATTCTGATTTTCCATTTCAAATTCCGGCACGCTCATCACTTCAAACAATTCTCCATTTGATTGATTTTTAATAATCCAAATCAGAAAAACAGCGATGAACAAAATCAAGATTAAAATAAACAATTTTTTCTTCACCTTACAAATTTAGCGGATTAATTGGTGGAAATAAAAATCTCCACCTGATTAGAATCATGGTTAAAAAAAGCATAAAATCGGAGATTTATGAAATAGCTTTCAACCTATGTTAAATTATTTCAATAGTTTTGCGTTTATTTAGATTTAATAAAAATTAAAAACTGCACAAATGAACAAAATAACTTTGATGTTAGCGTTGATAGTTTCCTTATCATCCATCTCATGTAAGACTGAAAATCAAGATGTTAAAAATGAAAATTCTGCAGAACAGCCCACTACAGAAAATAAAATTGTTTCCTTAAGCGGTGCGATTACAGAAACGATTGTCGCGCTTGGAAAAAAAGATGAAATCGTAGGCCGTGATGTAACGAGTACTTACCCTGCCGATTTAACCGCTAAAGATTTAGGGCATGTGGGAAGAGGAATGACCATAGAAGGACTGATGTCGGTTAATCCTACCTTAATCATCGGGACAACTAAAGAAGAAAATCCTGATTTGATGGGAAAAATCAAAGAATCCGGCATAAAATTGGAGTTGGTCAATCAAGAATATACCGTTGAGGGAGCCAAAAATTTGATTAAAAACATCAGCCAAATCATAGGGGTAACTGAAGTTCAAAATTTATACGACAAAATAGACGCAGATATTGCTCAAATTGAATCATTCGAGAAAAAACCAAAGGTTCTTTTCATTTATGCGCGTGGAGCCGGAAACCTGATGGTTGCCGGAACCGGAACGCCCATGGAAGCATTGATAAAAATCGCCGGTGCTGAGAATGCCGTAACCGAATTTGCCGATTTCAAACCTTTGACTCCGGAATCACTTATTCAGGGAAATCCTGATGTGATTTTAATGTTTGACTCCGGCATTCAAAGCATGGGCGGAATGGACGGAATCCTAAAAGTTCCCGGAATCGAACAAACCAATGCCGGTAAAAACAAAAAAATCGTTACGATGGATGGCGGTTTGATGTCCAATTTCGGACCAAGAGTAGGTGAAGCCGCTTTGGAACTGAACAAAAAACTGATTGAAGCAACGAAATAATTTGAATTTCAAGACCTGTCAGGTTTTTGAAACCTGACAGGTCTTGAACTTTTATAAATGCAGCACAAACTTTCCATATACCTCATCATCAGCATCTTACTCCTGATAGCTTTGGCTATCGGCGCTTTATTTATGGGTGTATATGATTTCGGCGGAAAATCGCCTTTGACTGTTTTACAGGGTGTTATCACCGGAAATCCGGAAGTTTCTTTGAGCGAAAAATATGTCATTTGGGATGTAAGGATGGCAAGAATCGTGATGTCAATTTTAATCGGAAGTATTTTGGCAGTTTCAGGAACGGTAATGCAGGGCATGTTTAAAAATCCGCTTGCCACTCCCGATTTAATCGGGATCACGGCGGGCGCTACTTTAATGGCGGCCATTACCATCGTTTTGGGTTCCAATTTTAAAGAATATTTGCCTGAATTCATTCAATTATCTCTTCTGAGCATTGCGGCATTTATTGGTGCGCTTGTCACAACATTTGCGGTGTATAGAATTTCCACCACTCAGGGCAAAACAAACGTGGTCATCATGCTACTTTCCGGAGTTGCCATTTCAGCACTTGGATTTGCGGTAGTAGGCTTTTTGATTTATTTATCCAAAGATGAACAGCTAAGGGATTTGACATTTTGGAATTTGGGAAGTTTAGGAGGCTCAACCTGGACAAAAAACGGGATTTTAGTCGTTGTACTGATTCTTTCCTATTGGATTTTAATCAGTAAAGGAAAGGCGCTGAACGCCATGATGCTGGGTGAAAAAGATGCCGAACATCTGGGTATTCCGGTGGAACGAATTAAAAAACAAATCGTAGTTTTGACTGCATTGATGGTAGGAGCTTGTGTAGCATTTTCAGGAACCATTGGTTTTGTAGGATTGATTGTTCCGTATATTTTAAGACTCATTTTCAAGTCCAATTATCAAATCATCCTGCCGTTAGCTGCCGTGATGGGGAGCATTTTATTGTTGGTAGCCGATACTTTCAGTCGTACAGTGGTGGCGCCTTCGGAGATTCCGATCGGGGTCATTACGGCATTTTTAGGTGCGCCTGTATTTATCGCCATTTTAATTCGTTTTAAAAATTCGATGTAATGATAAAAGGAAACGACATATCATTTTCGCATAAAGAATTTGACATTTTAAAAGATGTCAATGTCGAATTGGAAAAAGGAGAATTTCTGGCTATAGTTGGACCCAACGGTGCCGGAAAATCAACCTTACTGAGTATTTTGGCCAATGAGTTATCGCCCAGTTTCAAAAATAAAATTTGGTTCAAAGAAAAAGAATTCAAAAAATGGAACCTGAAAGATTTGGCAAAAAATAAAGCCAAATTTTCTCAACACAACCAAAACGACATAACACTGACGGTTAAAGATGTGGTATTGATGGGACGTTATCCTTATTTCAGCAATACGCCCAATCGCGAAGATCTTCAGGCAACGGAAGAAGCCATGAAACAGACCGATGTTTACCATTTAAAAGAACGTGAATACAATCATCTTTCCGGAGGAGAAAAACAAAGAGTCCATTTAGCCAGGGTGTTGTCACAGCTAAAAAATGAAGTACAACATAAGCTTTTGTTTTTAGACGAGCCATTGAATAATTTGGATGTAAAACACCAATACAAGGCTCTGCAAACCATCAAGGATTTTACGCTTAACTTCAATTCGGCCATCGTGGTTTTGCATGATTTAAATTTGGCCGCACAATTTGCCGATAAAATAATCTTAATGAAAAAAGGAGAAATAACCGCCAATGGGAAACCTCAAGATGTTTTCACAAAAGAAATCATCCAGAATGCTTATAATTTTCCCTGTGTTATTTTTAACAATCCTATCACCCATAAACCCATGATTGTGTTTGGGTAAACAATATTTGAACAAATAAAAGAAACAAAAAACCATCAAATGAATTCAGAAGTCGAAATTTTAAAAGAAAAATGGAATGCTTTAAAAGCTGAACAACCTCAGATGCGCATCAGAAATGCTGCCGACGCTTTGGGCGTAAGTGAAGGAGAATTATTGTCTTTAGATGCAGGTGAAAGCGTAACCGTTTTAACGCCCGATTTCCCGGCTATTCTTTCTGAAATCGAATCTTTGGGAAAAGTAATGGCGCTTACCCGAAATGACGAATGTGTACATGAACGAAAAGGTGTTTACTTAAATGGTGATTTCAGCAGTCCGCACGCACAGTTGTTTGTAGGCGAAGACATCGATATGCGGATATTTTTGAGTCATTGGAAATTTGCTTTTGCGGTAGTGGAAGGCGATAAAAAATCCTTGCAATTCTTCGGAAAAGACGGAATGGCAATTCACAAAATATATTTGACCAAAGACAGCAACGAAGCAGCTTTTGATGCGTTGGTTGAAAAATTCAAATCGGAAGATCAATCGACAGGAATCGAAACAGAAACAATTGCTCCAAAAGCGGAAGAAAAACCGGATGCTGAAATCGATGTGGAAGGTTTCCAAACGGCTTGGAGTGAGTTGAAAGACACGCATGATTTTTTCATGATGCTTCGCAAATTTGGTGTGAGCAGAACGCAAGCTTTGCGTTTGGCACCGAATGAAACTTTTGCAAGAAAAATTGACAATGAAAAAATATCGACTTTGTTGGAACAAGCTTCCGAACGAAATTTACCAATCATGGTTTTCGTAGGAAACAGAGGAAATATCCAGATCCACACCGGAAATGTTAAGAAAACGATGTGGCACGGAACCTGGTTCAACGTGATGGACCCCAATTTCAATTTGCATTTGGATACTGCAAAAATTGCTGAAACATGGGTGGTTAGAAAACCAACCGAAGACGGTTTGGTAACGGCTGTAGAAGTATTTAATGCGGAAGGAGAAATTATTGTCCAGTTCTTCGGAAAGAGAAAACCGGGGATTCCGGAATTGGAAGAATGGAGAACTTTAGTAGCTGAATTAGAAGCTTAATTCGAAAAAATAATTATAAAAAAGTCCTCAAAATGAGGACTTTTTGCTTTTAATCCATAATTTCTTTCATCCAAATATAAATGTCCTTATCGGATGGGATTTGCAGTTTTTTGCGGATGTGATTCTTCCGGTTTTGAACTGTTTTGGGAGATGTAAAAGTATAATTGGCGATGTCCTTGGTTGAGAAGTTCAGAAAAATGTAAGCACAGAAAGTGAGTTCACTTGTCTGAAGTTTAGGTTCAATTTCTAAAAGTTTGACCGTAAATTCTGGATAAATTTCTTGAAAACGGGTAAAAAATTGAGGACTGTTGGATTTGGCTAACCCTATTATTTCATCAAAAGATTCGTTGACTTTTTGCTTGAGTTCCTGAGTTTCTTGTTCTTTTTGGTTGATGATTTTTTCTTTTTCAGAAAGTGCAATCTGCGACTTGATAATTTGCTTTTCCACCTTTCTTTTCTTATTCAGGTAAAGAAAAAGAAGGTAAAGCAATGTGAGAAACGCTACTGAAATCCCTCCAATAATAAGATAGAAATGAAACCGTTTGGTTTTATACTCATTTTCTGTTTTATCAAGGAATTTCTGAACGGAAAAATCCAGTGATTTTTTCTGCTGGGAATTTATGCTGTCCTTTATTTCATTGTATTTAAACAAGTAATTATTTGCTTTTGCATAATCTCCTGTTTTTTGTGAAACCTGATACAAATGATAGTATGAATCAAGAATACAACTTAATATATTGGATCCAAATGCCTCATCAAGAGATTGATGATAATGGTTGAAACTTTCCTCATAATTACCATCTCTTTCATAATATTTTCCCCAACTCTTGTGAAGAAGATGGCTGTCATAAGAAGTATAGGTATTATGAATCTCCATTTTTACTCCCCATTTTTCGGTTGCTTCTTTTAAGTAATGTTTTGCGGAATCCTGATTGTATTGATATTCAGTAAAAAAATCTGCCAGGGAAATTGTATTATACGAATCCTTTATTTCATCGTAAGCAGCTCTCCTGTAATAATATGCAGAGTCAGTTTCTTTGGCTGCTTCATATATGGAGCCTATGTTACCATACGCGAAACTTAAAAGATAGTTTCTTCTTTCTTTTAAGGGGATTTTATTTGTGGCAATAATTGTTTTATGAAAATATTTTAAAGAAACCGAATGTAGCTCTAATTCGAGATAATTATTCCCATACGCCGTATTGATAATCGCCTCTAGTTCTTTATTCTTTTCCTTCTTGTTTTCATCTTCTGCAAGATTCAGGTAAAGAATACTTTCTTTATATCTCCCCATAAGTGATAAAGCGTTTCCTATGTTGTAATACCCCATGACTAGCCCTTTATCGAAATCATTCTCTTTGCATAGATTGATTAGTTTTTCATTGAAAATTATAGCCTCTTCAAGTTTACCGGAATGTATAAGATTATCGCTTTCGAACCATAACCTATTAACCATTTCTTTTTCATCAAAAGACTGCGAAAAAAGAATAAATGGACAAAAGAGAATGAGAACTATACAAACATTATAGTCTGATTTCATAAAATGAAATTGAGTTTAGCACATTTTTATGGTTAAAGCAGTAGAATCAGCAAGGTACGGAATTAGTAATTTATAATATGCCCGAAAATGCTGAATATTTCCGGGCAAATAAAATAGAGTATAGGTTGGCTTTATTTTTTATTCTCCAAAAAATATTATAGTAATAGAGGCCTGCTTGAATCTATAAGGTTGGGTGTGGGCTCCGATTATTTTTACCCTATCTCCTGCTCCAAAATAATCAATACCAGTCATGTTATGATAAACATCTGGAGTTCTCTCCGGATGATTTGTCGTATGAGCCGAAATCTCACTACCCCAAGTGTCATTCCGAATAAAGGTAGTAGCTGTTCCCGCAGTTGCTCCTGGAGCGTTACCACTGAGATCATAATGTAGAAATGCTGTAATTTGGTACCACCCCGGCTTCAATACTGTAAAAACCCCATTAGATGAGTTGTAACTTACCTTAGTGTTATCTAATAACGGAACTGAAGTAAAAATTACTTCATGAAAACTAGACCCTGAATATGTACCGCTCAATTCACTACGCACAGCGGAAGTTGAAAGTGTAGGGATATTGATTTCATCAGGGGTAATCCATGTAGGAGCAGTCCCCTCGCCCTGAGACGTAAGAAACTGTCCCTGGTTGCCGGCATCCCCTGCAGTCACAGCGTCTCCTCCCGTTCTTAACTCTTTTGTTAGCTGGATGCTCCCTTCTACGTGTAAATCTGCCTGAGGAGTCTCTGTATTAATACCCACCTGAGCATTTGAGATTCCAAAAATGGAAATAATAAAGATTTGAAATGTTTTTTTCATTTTGTTTAGGTTTGATTAAATTGTATTCATATAGTTAGTGAAAATTATTTGTTTCGATAGTCATTATAAACCCTCCGGAGTGGCTCCGGATCCTTCGTTGCTTCCTGCCAAATTTGAGTTGAATATTCCCAATTGATTCACAAAAGTATTATTGATTATAAAGCAGTAAATTGTCCACTTGCCACTTATATTCCCTAAAGTATTAACTCCTCTGTAATCTGCAGAAATATGCCATGTCCCCGCATCCTGATAAGCGTAAACATTATTTGGTGCATACCCGTCGTTACCAGATGTCAGTTTAAGAGGAGAATCGAAGCTACTGCCTATTATCGCTAAAGTATATTGGGAAGTATCAATATTTGTATTGAAATCGCTAATCCAGTCTCCATTTACGTTATCTAATTGATAAGTAATATAATTAAAGATATATGAGTTTCCGGTGCTTGTAGTGGCTACTCTCAATTCTCCGCTCAATTCGTCCCGAACTACAGGGGCAAAACCTTGCTCTCCGTTAGTGGGAGTTGAGGTTCCTAATATCATATTTCCGGTAATATGTAACTGTGCCAACGGTGAAATAGTTCCAATTCCTACCGTACCTTCTTCAGTTAAGACAAAATCATTTTCCTGCTGAGTAAGGTTAGGGACTCCGCTTGTCGGATTGTCACTCCTTCCGTCTACATGAAAGACTTGCTGAGGATTTTCAGTATTGACTCCAACCTGAGAACGTACTACTACTGAGAATAGTATTGTTACAATTAAAATAATAGATTTCATTTTCATATAAATTATGTTAGATGTTTAATATTTACTGCTTTCATTAAAGATTAAAAACCTCCTCTATGGAGGAGGTTGCTAACTAAACTAAACTCATCGATCACAGGGTTGGTTAAGATCTGCGAACCATGATGCAAACCAATAAATATTACAAAACATATCAAAGAAAACAGATACCCATTACATACCTATTATAATATGAGATATTGATAATAAGTAATTTGAATAAAAAGAGCCTCAAAATTGAGGCTCTTTTATAATACTAAATAATTAAATTAATCATTAGGAATCAAAAGCACCGGAATTTTTGACTTTTTAATGACCTGATCCGCTACACTTCCAATCAGGAAACGATAAGCCGCCGAATGCTTATTAGAACCCATTACGATTAAATCTACATTTTCGGACTCAGCAACATCCAGAATTCTATCTTGAGGAGAACCGGATTTCAGAATGTGTCTAACGACAACACCTGAACCCAGTAACTTTTCTTCTACTTTCTGAATATTTTCCAAAATTTGGGTTTTGATGTCATCTACTCTGTGCGATGTTACCGGTTTTACTTCCAGTGAGCGGTTATCCAACTCTATGGGATCTACATTTAAGATGATGATTTCACCATCAAATGCTTTTGCCCAAGTTTGTGCCGCATCCAGTACTTTTTCACTTACTCCTTTAAAATCCAATGTTACTAATACCTTTCTCATCTATTTATATTTATTTGTTTCTAATTAACTATCCATTTGAATTTCTTAAAATTACAATTTCAAATTAATTTCCCCCAATAAAATCCTGTTAAATCGTTCAAAATCTGACACATATCATAAAAACTGAGAAATATCTCTCCGTATTTTTTGGTCGTTCGTAAATTCTGTACTTCATTTGTATTCGTTCCAAATAAATGAAGTTTTTATGAAAAATGCACTTTCAATATTGCTGATTCTTTGTTTTATTTCTGGTTTTTCCCAAGAAATAAAACCCTATCAATTTTACAACAAAAAAGGAAAGACCTTTCATTTTGAAAAGATGGCGGAGGAATTGGCAAAATACGACATCGTTTTATTTGGGGAACATCATAATAATTCCATCAATCACTGGTTGCAATTGCAATTGACAAAAGCACTTTATGCAAAAAAGAAATCAAATTTGGTGTTAGGAGCGGAAATGTTTGAGCGGGATAATCAATTGCAATTGAATAATTATTTGTCCGGGAAATTAAATGAAAAGGTACTGAAAGATTCGATGCGTTTATGGAATAATTTCAATACAGATTACAAACCTTTGGTTGATTTCGCAAAAGACAATAAACTAAAATTCATCGCGACAAACATTCCCAGAAGATATGCTTCCATCGTTGCCAAAAAGGGATTGGATAGTTTGAATACGGTTACTGCTAAGGAAAAAACCTATATGATGAAACTTCCGGTAGAAGTGACTTTGGACACGCCGGGTTATCCCGAAATGATGGAAATGATGGGCGACCACGCCGGACCCAACGCGATGAATTTTGTGGCGGCACAAGCGGTGAAAGATGCGACGATGGCAGAATCGATTTTTCAAAACTTCAAAGCAGGTCAGTTACTTTTGCATTATCAGGGAGATTTTCACAGCAAAGAATACGGAGGAATTTATTGGTATTTAAAGAAATTAAATCCGGATTTAAAAATTGCGGTAATTTCGGTATTTGAATCAGAAGATTCGGAATTACCTCTACCTAAAGAGGATTTCTTTCCGACGGAATACAACTTGGTAATTCCGGCCGATATGACGAAAACTTATTAAGGCAATAGGCAATAGGCAATAGGCAAAATTACTTCTAATTCAATTGATGATTGTTAATACTAAAGATGTTAAAATTCTTCTAAAAAAGGACAAAATCCTTGCGGGAATTCATAATCAATACGGCTTGCCGCCCAATTGGAAACGCGAACCGGGATTTGTAACACTCTGCAAAATCATTTTGGAGCAACAGGTAAGTTTGGAATCGGCACGGGCACATTTTCATAAACTGAATGATTTTTTGGGCGAATTTAATCCTGAAAATATTTTGAAACTTTCAGATGAAGAAATGCGAGATTGTTACATCAGCCGGCAAAAAGCCAATTACCTTCGGGAGCTTTCGGAAGCGGTGGTTTCCGGGAAATTGAATTTTGAGCAAATTCATCCATTAGAAGAAAAAGAAATACGTGAAAAACTTACTTCCATCAAAGGAATCGGCCACTGGACAACTGATATTTATCTGCTTTTTTGTCTGCAACATAAAGACATCTTCCCCATAGGCGACATCGCTGTCGTTCATTCGATGAAAGAACTTTATAAAATCAATTCAAAAGAAGAAATCCTTGAAATCTCCGAAAGTTGGCAACCTTTTCGTTCGCTCGGCACTTATTTTATGTGGCATTACTATCTAAAAAAACGTGGTAGAATTGCAATTTATTGATTAACTTTAATGCAATTCTAACCATTTTGCCGCTATGAAAACGATTTATTTATTATTGATTTTCATCTTGTGCGGTTTTATATCGGCACAAGAAAATCTGAACGATGCGGATCTGACCCAATATGTCAATAAACAAGTCAGATACTGTGATTATGTGTATGGATCTCATGTCTCGAAAGGAGAAAAACCTGTCATTTTATTGAATCTGGGAGCCGATTTTCCGGACGCAAAACTGGTGGTGGCCATTTTTAATGATGATTGGAAAAATTTCAATTATAAACCGGAAGAATTTCTGCTTGAAAAACAAATCTGTGTAAAAGGAAAACTGGTTTTGTATAAAGGAAAACCCGAAATCGTGGTAAAAGGCCCAAAACAGATTGAAGTGAAGGAGTGATGAAATGTTTTTTATAAACCTCCAAGGTTAATCAAATTAACGCATCAGCACCTTGGAGGTTTCATTATTTGTTCAACTACTTCACTAACTCCACCAGGCGGATAAACTCAGTTTTATAACCTTCCAGATCATTTTTAATTGCCTCTTTTCCCAGTTTCAGGATTTTTTCCGTGTCTTTGATTTCGATGTATTCCGAATCTCGCAATTTCAATCCGAACCAAGCCACATCTGTTGCAAATTTGAAATCATCACTGGCGTTTTTGATCGGAACAGAAGCATTGAGAACCTCCTGAACGATTTCGGTACTTTTATCGCCATCGGGTTGTTTGTATCGGAATTTTATGGTCGCCAATTCTTTTTGAAAAGAATTATTGGCATTATAATTCGAATATTTCAAATCCTGAATCTTTCCCGCATAATTACTTTCAACGCCAGCCGGAATGATTTCATACAAAGCCGTTACCTGATGCCCTGCTCCTATTTCTCCGGCATCTATGGCATCGTTTGCAAAATCTTCATCGTTCAGCAATCGGGTTTCATATCCAATTAATCGATAGGATTGTACCAACTGCGGATTGAATTCAATCTGGATTTTCACGTCTTTTGCAATCGTGTAAAGCGTTCCTGAAAATTCCCGAACGAGAAACTTATTGGCTTCCTGCAAATTGTCGATGTAGGCATAATTTCCGTTTCCTTTATTGGCAAGGGTTTCCATACGATTGTCTTTGTAATTACCCATTCCGTATCCTAGACAAGTCAGAAATATTCCGGTTTTTCGTTTTTCTTCAATCAAAGTTTCCAAATCTTTTACCGCTGAAGTTCCTACGTTGAAATCACCGTCGGTAGCCATAATCACACGGTTATTTCCGTTTTTGATGAAATTTTCCTGCGCCAACTGATAAGCCAGTTCAATTCCGGCAGCTCCGGCAGTACTTCCTCCGGCTGACAATCTGTCCAATGCTTCGAGAATGGTGGTTTTGTTTGCTCCTGAAGTCGGTTCAAGAACGACTCCGGCAGCTCCGGCATAAACCACGATGGAAACTTTATCGTTCTCCCGAAGGTTGTTGACCAATAATTCCAATGATTTTTTCAGCAGGGGCAATTTATTTTCATCGTTCATCGAACCCGAAACATCAATCAGAAAAACCAGATTGGAATTTGGTAAATTTTCGGTCGGAAGATTTTTTCCTTGCAGTCCTATTTTCAATAATTTATGTCCGGTATTCCAGGGCGCATCGCTATATTCGGTGTTTATCGAAAACGGAGGTTTTCCAGTCGGTTGCGGATAATCATAATTGAAATAATTGATCATTTCTTCAATCCTGACCGCATCTTTGGGAACGGTTTGACCATTGTTCAGCATACGGCGAATATTGCTGTAAGCCGCTTTGTCCACATCCACTGAAAAAGTGGAAAGCGGATTTACAGCCGGATTTTCAAATTTATTTTCAACAAATGAGGAATATTCTTCGTTAGAAATTTCAACCTCGACTCTTTCCAATTCTGTTTGGTTATTTTTTTCTGCTTCTTTTTGTAATTTCCGTAATATCCTTTTACTTAAACCTTTCTTTGTGGTCATAACGACTACTCCATTTGCTCCTCTTGAACCATACAAAGCCGTTGCTGAATTGCCTTTTAAAACATTTACGGATTCTAATGTTTTAACATCAATTAAATTCAAAGCGTTGTTGCTTATTATGATTCCGTCAATTACATACAAGGCTTGTGAGTTCGAAATTGAATTAGTTCCTCTAATGTAAATATTTGGAGTTGACCCTGGCGCGCCGCCATTTTGTACAACTGAATTCAAACCTGATACTTTTCCGGCAAGCATTTGATCAATGGACATTTTATCTGATTTCATATTACTATTATCTAAATATCCTAACGATTTGTTCTCCCTAGTAATACCCATCGCCGTAACCACAGCTCCTTCGAGTTCAATTGAACTCATTTTTAGTTGCCCTAAATTCTTTTTATTGACAGCGAAATCCTGATAAGTTCCCATTGCATCAGTAACAATCAAAACATCACCGATTTGCCCAGCGATTTGAAATTTCCCATTTTCATCAGTTATGACAGTTTCATTACCTCCTCTGATGGCAACTTCTGCATCCGATATAGGGCCATAGTCATCGGTAACGATCCCTTGAATTAATGGAAAGTTTTTATTGTCAAGTCCTACATCTGGTTTTGTAATAATCTCCGTTTTTGCAATATTGATTTCGGGTAAAATCTCGGGGTCATTTTGAGGCTGGAAAACCATTTCAGAGAGTTGTTTCAAATTAGAATCCTTTAATGCAATATTCATTTCTTCATTCTCAAAATGCTTTTCAAAATTCAAATTTGTATCTAAGTTTTTCTTTTCTTTTTTAATAACCTTTTTTTCTTTTAGATTCAATGAAATGTCATTTTTGACAACTTGATTCAAATTAGAATCAGAAGAATCCATTATTTCGACCGAATTTTCCATTTCATCCTTAACATTTACTTCCTGATTCGGTTGTTCAACATTTACTATCGGTGGTAAAGTATGATCCATTATAACCGGATTATTTTGTTTATCCCAAATAAAATAACCCATTCCAACTAACAACAGCAACGAAGCTGCAATTCCACTGATTTTCCAAACCGGAAAAGGAATAATTTTCTTTTTCTCTTCTTTTTTGTCCAACTTTTTTTCGACTTTCTCCCAAACTTTCTCTTTTGTAGAAAGGTCGCGGGAAACGCCGTTTTCCAGTTTTTGGAAAATATCTTCTATTTGATTTGAATTTTTCATTTTAATTGGTTTTTGAATAATAAAAGGTGTTCACTAAATCCTGTAACTTATTTTTCGCCACGTTGAGCTGCGATTTGGAGGTCCCAACGGAAATGTTGAGTTCCTCGGCAATTTCTTTGTGCGAAAAACCTTCGACCACAAACAGATTGAAAATCGTCTTGCAACCGTCCGGAATTTTCTCGAGAAATCCCATCAGGTCTTGTTCGTCCAACGTATGCGCATATTCGGCATTTACGCTGGCGACTTCTTGTCGATGATCATCGATATAGGTTTCAAAATCCACTTTCTTCTTTATATAGCTTAAGCATGTGTTGACCATGATTTTTCTGCTCCACGCGTGAAAAGCGTTAAAATCACGTAGTTCGGAAATCTTGGAAAAGATGATAAAAAAAGCATCGGCCAATGCTTCTTCTCTGTCTTCCTCCGATTTTAAGTAGCGCCCACATACAAAATGCAGTTTCGGATACATGGCATCGTAAAGCTGACGCTGCGCATTGCGATCCATTTGTTTACACGATTGTAAAATGTTTATGTCCATAGTGACAGGGTTCTACTTATATAGAGAAGCTTTTTATACAAAAGGTTGGGATAAGGTAGAATTTTTTCTGTAAAATGTATAATGTAGTATGCAATAAGTTAGCTTCCCTATCTATTGAATGACAGATTATCTCCAACTCTACCTTGTTAAGGTTAATCATCAGTACGGAAATATCCCTGACAAGGCTTCTAGGTTCATCCAATTAAAAAAGGACTAACTCTTCCGAATCAGTCCTTCTCTATTTCAACTAATTAAATTAGAATAAAAGTATAAAATAATAAATCAGTGCGGCAATCAAAGCCGAAACCGGAATGGTTAAAATCCACGCCCAAAGTAAATTAATGGTCACACCCCAGCGGACTGCTGAAACCCGTTTGGTAATTCCAACCCCGATGATGGAACCGGTAATGGTGTGGGTGGTGGAAACCGGAATCCCCAGATATTCCATCAGATAGAGTGTCATGGCTCCCGAAGTTTCGGCTGCCACACCTTCCAACGGTGTTACTTTTGTGATTTTGGTACCCATGGTTTTGACGATTTTCCATCCGCCGCTCATGGTTCCCAAACCGATCACAAGAAAGGAAACAAAAGGTACCCAGCCCCATTGGTCCACAAAATAATTGAATTGATTCTCTGAGGTAATCCAATCCTGGTGTCCTGCCTGAACATGATAGAAAATCACGGCTGCACCTATGATCCCCATTACTTTCTGCGCATCATTCCCTCCATGACCCAAACTGAACAAAGCGGAGGAAACCAATTGTAATCTCCTGAACCATTTCTCTGCCTTTTTATGGTTGGAGCGCCTGCATATATACATGATGAGAATCGTGATAAAATACGCCAGAAACATCCCAATCATGGGCGCCAGAAAAATACAGAGGAAGATCGGAATTACTTTTACATAATTAATCACGTCTTCTCCATTTTGAGCAAATGCGCCGGCATGCGCAATAGCTGCTCCCATAAATCCACCGATTAATGTATGGGAAGATGAAGAGGGTATCCCGAACCACCAGGTCAAAAGGTTCCAAATGATGGCCGCTATAACCCCTGCCAGAATTACCTCAAGGGTAATAAATTGTTCGTTGACGGTTTTAGCAATCGTGTTTCCGATTTTAAATTCTCCAATCCAGTATTTAGATATAAAATAGGCCGCAAAGTTAAATAACGCAGCCCAAAGAACTGCCTGAAAAGGTGAAAGGACACGGGTTGCAACGATTGTGGCTATGGAATTGGCTGCATCATGAAATCCGTTGATAAAATCAAATGCCAAAGCCAAGACAATGATGACAATCAGTAGTATCAGTTGTGAATCCATCCTGAGTTTTTAATTTGATAAATTATGAATGCTTAAGTGAAACAGCTTCCAGTACGTCTGCTACATATTTACATTTGTCGGTCGTAGTTTCAAGTGCCGAGAAAACCTCCTTGTATTTGATGATGTCTTTTACATTTTCATATTCATCAAATATTTCATAAATCTCCTTATCATAAATGTTGTCCACCTTATTTTCCAATTTGTTGATTTTCTCACAACATTTCAAGACGGTTTTCATGTCTTTGAAACCTTCCAATGATTTAATGGCTTTCCGGATGTTTTCACAAGCCTCAAGATTGGCTTCGGTAATTTTTCGGATTGATTTTTTTACTTTATCCACCTGATACAGTCTCATTCGGCTGGCACTAGCGTCGATAAAGTCGGTCACTTCGTTCATTTTTCCCGCAAGTGCATAAATATCTTCACGGTCAAACGGCGTCAAGAAGTTTTTACTTAATTCGAAGTTAATGGTATTGGTCAGTATTTCACTTTCATCCTCCAATTTCCTTAATTTCTGGAAGTAGGGTTCTCTTTCTTCGGCCTTTAGGTTTACTGCCTCATGGAGCGTTTCAGCCATTTCAACCAGAATTTTTGCATGCTGATGGAAAAGTGGGAAAAATTTTTTGTCTTTCGGGACTAAAAATTGTAAAAAACTATTTAATGACATACCATTTAATTAAGAAGTACTAAATCTACTATTTTTCGTTAAATTTTGTGATGCGAAAGTAGATAAATTTATGGGTATGGTTTTATGACATTCGTTATTGTCGATTTAATATAACGTAAATTTAATATTAAGACGGGGAGGAAATTAACTGAAAATGCCTGAACAGCTTAATCCGTTCAGGCATTTTTATAATCAAATATAACAGAAATTAATAATCCCAGTTGTTATTGGTTTCCCCTCCGAATTCCCAAGTAAGGGCAAAGCGAAGCGTATTTTCAAGTGCATTGTTGGTTTCTGAAACCGGTAGCAAATAAGAGAAATCCAATCCAAAGGCATTGTATTTCAAACCTGCACCAAGTGTAACATGCTGTCTGTCTCCTTTCATAGGACTTTCGTGGAAATAACCGGCTCTTACAAACAAAACATCGTTGTAAGAATATTCGGCGGAAGCTCCCCAAGTAAATTCTTTCATTTCCTCACCGAATCCTCCCGGTGCATCACCAAAAGAGCTGAACATTCCTTCCACTACCCCTTTGTTCGGGATGTATCTTGACCCCGGAATTTCAGTTCCCGTACTGTCCACTTCGTATTGAGGAGTTGGAACCAAAAGTTTATTGGCTTCCAGCGTAACGGCCACTGTGTTGTATTCGTCCAGAATAAAATCATATCCGGCACCGATTCTTAAATTAGTCGGTAAATAAGCGGCATTGTCTTCCGAGTTGGAATAATCCAATTTGGGACCGATGTTGCTGATGTTGAAACCGGCTCTGGCACGACCTTCAAAGTTGTTCCAGCTGTGACGCGGTGTCTGATAGAAACCGGAAACATCTACTGCAAAAGTGTTGGCCGGCTGAACGGTACCGTCGTCAATGTTATTAAATAAATCGGAACGGATAAATCGTCCGGTAACAGCCATACTATAAGTGTCGGATAATCTCAAACCATAAGAAACGTCAAATGCAAATTCATTTGGTTTGGCGATACCGGTGTTGACGATTTGGGTTCCGACCAATTCGGTCAAATCGATTTCACCGATATTGAAATAGTACAAACTTGCTGACAATGTACTTCTTTCTTCCTGACCTAAAAAGGTATAAAATGAAGCATTTA